>JANLQZ010000111.1:0-1902 GCA_031368125.1 Betaproteobacteria bacterium | reverse complement strand
AAAGGCACAGGTCGCCAGCAGCGGGGCCTCATCGGTGAGGGTGTAGATGATGGTGGGCTGCTGGGTACTCATTGCGTATCTCCTGAAAATCGGTGTTGGTGGGCCATCGGCTGCGGGCGAAGGCCGATGGATTTGACCTGATTATGTTTGCATGGGTCGGACATGGCGCTGCCACTGGACAGCTCGGAGACCGAGGGCAACTGGCCAACCACACCGCCGGCATGCCGGACATCGGTCCGGAGCAGCGGGGCGTCATTTCCGTCCTGCGCAGCATGGCGTGCAATCTCGGCCTCACCACCGGTGCATCCGCTATCGGCGCCGTGTGCGCGCTCGCATCGGGGACGACGTAGATCCCACAGGCACGTCCCGAGGTCGCGGCCAGCGGGTTGCGGACCACGTTCACAGCCGCGGCAATCCTGATGCTGCTTGCGCTCGCCATGGCGGTGGGCAGCCGTGCCCTCGCCACACGCCATGCGCCCACGGCACGCGTGTCATGCGCGGAGCCGGGCACCCCGCTGTCGACCAGGCCGCCATCGTTATCGAATACCACGGCCCGAACGGGATGCATCGACAGCATTGCGCTCACGCGTCGACATCGACATCGACTGCATGGCCGAGCCGGGCGCTGCGGGCCAGCGCTTCCAGCGTGGCCGCGTTGTCCAGGCTGGCAAGGGCCGCGCGGTCGATCGCGTCGAAGTCGCGCGCCTCGACCACGGTGGCAAAGGCCTCGGCCGCAAACCGGAATCCGCTGCCCGCGCCGCTCACGACGTCTTCGAACGGCACGGTATTGGCCGTGCCGCGGCGCACCCGCAACTGGCTGGGCAGGTATCCGAAGGGGCTGCTCCCCGCGGGGGTGCCGGTGTGGTTGAGGAACTCCGTCTCGATGGTGCCGGCGCTGCCGACAATGGTGGCCCGGCGGTGGTTGGCTGCGTCCATGGCGCACGACAGCTGGGCACGCCGGCCGTCGGCGTAATGCAGGGTTGCCATCATGCGGATGTCCACGCCCGAATCGGCCCAGGTGGCATCGGCGTGCACCCTTTCGGGCGCCGTACCCATCACCAGGCGGATCAGGCTTGCCACATAACTGCCGGCGTCCAGCAGCGCGCCGCCGCCGAGCTCCGGATTGAGCCGGATGTTGGTGGCCGCGTTGGCCAGCGTGAAACCAAAACAGGCCTGCACCGACCGCACGGTCCCGATGGCGCCGTTGTGCAGCAGGTCGAGCATCGCGCCGGTCTGCGGCTGAAAGTAGTACGGAAACGCCTCCAGCAGCATCACTTGGTTGGCACGCGCCGCGTCGAACATCTGCCGCGCCTGCACCAGCCCCAGGGCCAGAGGCTTTTCACACAACACGTGTTTGCCGGCCTCGGCCGCCTTGATCGCCCATTCGGCGTGCATGCTGTTGGGCAGCGGCAGGTAGATGCAATCCACGCCGCTGTCGGCCAGCAGTGCCTCATAACTGCCATGGCAGCGCGCGATGCCGAAGGGTTTGGCAAACTCCGTGGCCGTCTCGAGGCGACGGCTGGCGACCGCGACGACGCGCACCATGGGACTGTCGGTGACGTCGCGCACAAACTGCCGGGCGATGTTGGCACAGCCAAGGATTCCGATGCGCATGGAAAGACCTCCGGTGGCAGAGCGGGCCGCTCTGTCGGTTTCCCGTGATGGGTGTGCCATTCTGCAACGGGCACGATGTGCTGGGGCGTGGGCGGGATCAGGCCGGTGCGGCGCTCGGCTCCGCGGCTGTCCTCCGCCCTTGCGGGTTCCCCCTGTGCGCCCAGCATGGGCGTACTCCTGTGGGTGAAAGTCCCACCGTAAGTTGATCACAGCGAACGAAGCGAAGCGCAACTGCATGAGGGTGACTGAATGTGGGAAGGAAGCGTGGAGCATAAATTACAAGCCGAT
>JANLQZ010000107.1:0-3978 GCA_031368125.1 Betaproteobacteria bacterium | reverse complement strand
ATGGCGCCGGCGTATCGCGACCCGGTGGTGAAAGATCACCGACATCGCGTTTTCCAGCACGGTGAAGGCGAGCGAGCTGAAAAACAGCATGCTGCCGAGCAGCACCCAGCCCAGCACATCGCGGTGCGCCAGGAAGTTCGCCAGTTCGGCCACGATCGCGCTGGACTGCCCCGGCACCAGCCACTCGAGGTAACGGCTCAGGGTCTGCAACAGCGCCGCCTGCTCGATGAATTGCGACAGCGCGATCACGGTCAGGATCAGCATCGGCACGATCGACAGCAACGCGTAGTACGCCACGGCGCCGGCCAGCAGCAGGCCCTGGTTGGCGCGGAAGCCCCGCAGTGTGCGTATGGCGAATGCGCCCGGGTGGTGCAGCACGGTCGCGGCAGGGCGGCTGAGGATCGGCATCGGTGTGTGTGCTGCGGCGCCGGTTCGCCGCGGCTTGCAGGCCGCCAGCGCGTGGTCGGCGGCGCCGGTCAATCCAGCTTGATGCCCAGGTCCACTGCGAGCTTGATCCAGACCGGCACGTCGTGCTCCCAGTCGCGCCGGGTTTCTTCGAGGTTCTTGGGCAGGTTCGGGATCGCAAACGATTCGCGCAGCTTGACGGCGCGCTCGCTCTTGGCGCCTTCGACCACCACGCGCGCGAGCGCCTGCAGCACCGCCTCCGGGGTGCCGGCCGGTGTCATCAGCGGCAGGCCGCCTTCCAGCGCGACCAGCCGCCCGGTGACGCCCTGTTCGACCAGTGTCGGCACATCGGGCAGCTTGGGGCAGCGGTACGAACCCGTCACCCCGATCGGGCGCACCCCGCGCGTCTGCACCGTGGCAAAGGCCTGGTAACTGCCGATGGCGATCTGGATCTGGCCGGAAGCCAGATCGACCCACATCGGCGACTCGCCGCGGTAATGCACCGACAGGATCTTGGTTCCCTCGGAGCGGTTGGTCTGGTCGGCCACCATGTGCGGATAGGAGCCGGGCGCGTAGGTGCCCATCGACGTGGGATTGCGTTTGGCCCATTCGACGAATTCGCGCATGCTGCGCGCCGGCACCTTCTCGGACACGGCCACCACCAGCGGACCCGAGGGAAACACGGCGACCGGCGTCAGATCCTTGTCGAGGTTGTAGGGCAGCTTGCTGTAGAGCACGCGGTTCTGCCATACCGTTCCCGATGTGGTCATGAGCAGCGTGTAGCCGTCGGCGGGCGATTTCGCCACCGCGTCGATGCCGATGATTGCGCCCGCGCCGGGCTTGTTGTCCACCACCGCGGGCTGCCCGAGCTTGGCCGTCAACTGCTCGGCATACAGGCGCGCATAAGCGTCCGTCAACCCGCCGGGCGGAAACGCGACCACGATGCGGATCGCTTTGGCGGGCCATTTGCCGCCCTGGGCCATGGCGCCCGGCGCCAGGGCTGCGGCGCCAAGTGCGGCCGTGGCGTACAGAAAATGGCGGCGCGACGCGTGCTGCGGATCAGACATGGAACGTACCCTGTACGGACAGAATCGGGCCAGTCTATCAGCGGCTGGTGCCTGCCAAAGCGGGAAAACCCGCACGCGGCCCGGGCCGCCGCGAAGCAGCCGTGGTGGCGCGACGCATGCGCCCAGTCCATCCGGATCCTGACCTGAACCGACGCGAGGTCGGGGTCCGCCGGGGCGCTGCGTAGGACCTGTCCTGCCTTCGGTCGCGCTGTCCGCGCGCGGGGTTGTGGCCGATACTTCCAGGCGTGATGCTTCTGCGCCGCACTGTCCGGTCGTTTCGATCAAGCCGCACGCCATGGGCCGCGGTGTGTTGTCGCCTTGTCTTTGCGGACGGTGCACGGTCCAGCCTCCGCTGTGCACTGGGGCGAAGTCGTTGCCACCGCGCCCATGCCCGATCGCCCGGCTGGCAGTGCCCACCCGCACGTTGACCCAATCCGCCGCTGCCCCTCCCGCGGAACCACCTCCGGCGCCGCGCGTGCCCGAAATCGATCCGGCCGCGCCGCTGCTTTTCGTCATCAACGCGGCGTCGGGTGACAACGACGCCGAGACCACGCGCCAGGCGATCGAAGCCGCGCTGGCGCAGGCTGGCAGAACCGGTGAACTGCTGTTCGCGCGACCGGACGAACTTGCACGCGTCGCGCACCAGGCGGGGGCGACGGCCAGTGCGCGCAGGACCGCGCTGGTGGCCGTGGGGGGTGACGGAACGATCAATTCGGTGGCCCAGGCCGCGCATGCGCAGGGGTGCGCCATGGGGGTGCTGCCACTGGGCACCTTCAACTACTTCGCCAGGACGCATGGTATTCCGGCCGGCGTGGCAGAGGCCGCGGTGACCTTGTTGAGTTGTGCGCCGGTGCCGGTACAGGTGGGTCAAATCAACGAACTCGTCTTTCTGGTCAACGCGAGTCTGGGCCTGTACCCCGAATTGCTCGAGGACCGCGAGGCCTACAAGGCGCGCTTCGGCCGCAGCCGGCTGGTGGCGTTCGGGTCGGCCCTGGTCACACTGCTCGGCACGCATCGTCGGTTGCGGCTTCGCGTTGAACTGGGCGCCGATACACGCGAGGTGTCGACCCCCACGCTTTTTGTCGGCAACAACCGGCTGCAGCTCGACCAGGTTGGATTGCCGCAAGCCCCGGCGCTCGACCAGGGATGCATCGCCGCCGTCATGCTGCGGCCGGTCGGTGCGTTCGGCCTGCTCTGGTTGCTGCTGCGCGGATCGATGGGCAGCCTCGGTGAAGCAAGCACGGTCGAGAGCTTTACGTTCCGCCGCATGGTGGTCAAGCCGCGAAGGGTGTTGGGCGGCGGCAGGGTCAAGGTCGCGTTCGACGGTGAGACAAGCTGGATGCGCGCCCCGCTGGAATTTCGGGTGTCCCCCAGGCCGCTCTACCTCCTCAAGCCGAACCCCGATGCGGCGCCGGCCGATCCCGCGCTACCCGGTATATGACCGTCCTGTTGCAGATTTCCGACCCGCATTTCGGCACCGAGCAGCCGCCGGTGGTCGCGGCGCTGGAGGCCTTGTCGCTGCAGCAGCAGCCCGACCTGGTGGTGCTCAGCGGTGACGTCACCCAGCGGGCACGTTCGGGCCAGTTCCGCGCGGCGCGGGCGCTGGTGGACCGCCTCGGCACGCCGGTGCTGGCGATTCCGGGCAACCACGACATTCCATTGTTCAACCTTGCGGCCCGCTTTTGCCGCCCCTATGCAGGCTACCGCCGGGCATTCGGCGCGGAACTCGAACCGACGCATGACTCACCCGACCTGCTGGTGCTGTGCGTCAACACCACGCGCTGGTACCGGCACACGAACGGAGAGGTTTCCCCGGCCCAGATCGACCGGGTCGCCGACCGGCTGGCTAGCGCGGGCGCGCGGCAGCTGCGCATCGTGGTGGTCCACCAACCGGTGGCAGTGCCGCGCCCCGCGGAAGTACACGATCGCCTGCGCGGCTACGCCGCCGCCCTGCCGCGCTGGGCCGCGGCCGGCTGCGACCTCGTGATGGGCGGACATATCCACTTGCCCTACGTGTTGCCGCTGCCGGGGCTGGCACGCGCGATGTGGGCGGTGCAGGCGGGTACAGCCATTTCGTCGCGGGTCCGCGACGGTGTGCCGAACTCGGTCAACCTGCTGCGCTGGGGCCGCGACGCGCCTGCCGGGCGCTGCCTGATCGAGCGCTGGGATTACGCCGCTGCGGGCCGGGCGTTCGGCCGCGTGCTGGTGACGGAGGTCGAGCCGGGTCGGGTCGCCCATGGCGGCTGATCGAGATTGCGTGGTGTTCGGCTTGTGCGCATTGCGGCGACACTTTGGAACCTGCGCCGCGGCCAGTTGCTGGACGCGACATCACAGGGTATTGCGCCCATGCCGACTTCGATTGAATTGGAGCGGGTGAAGGGAATCGAACCCTCGTATGCAGCTTGGGAAGCTGCCGTTCTACCATTGAACTACACCCGCATTTCGTAACCCGTTGATTTGTTTGGGATTTATCGCCTAAGTCCTTGATTAGGCGTAGGTTTTTGTC
>JANLQZ010000820.1:0-11005 GCA_031368125.1 Betaproteobacteria bacterium | reverse complement strand
CTCGGATATGGGCTCCAAGGGCATCGTGCGCGGGTCGATGTTTCTCAACGATGTCAAGGTGAGCGCTGAAAATCTCATCGGCCCGGAGAACGGGGCTTTCTCGCGCGTGATGCAGACATTCGAATACACCCGCGGGCTGATAGGCCTGATGTGCATCGGTGCCGCGCAGGTCACACTGGAAGAAACCATCACCTACACCAAGAACCGCATCGCCTTCGGCCAGCCGATCACGAAGAACCAGGGGGTGTCGTTCCCGGTGGCCGAGTGGCATGCACGCCTGACCATGGCGCGCTGGCACTGCTTTCGCACCCTGTGGCTGCGTGACCAGGGCCTGCCCCACAACAGCGAGGCCGCGATCTGCAAGGGCTTCGTGCCGGAGCTGTGTGTGGGTGCGATTCAGGATTGCATGGTGCTGCACGGCCACTATGGCTGGACGCAGGACTTGCCCGTAGAGCAGCGCCTGCGCGACGTGGCCGGGCAGATCATCGCCGACGGAACACCACAGATCCAGAAGCTCATCATCGCGCGCGAGTTGTTCGGCCGCGAGTTTGTGTAAGCCGGCCCAACAAAGGAATGCCCCCACCATGTTGACGCCTCAAGACGACCTCATCGGCCACCAACTTCCGACCACCTTCGACCAGATCGACAACAGCGACCCGGCCTGGATGGAGCGCCTGTGGTACACCGGGCACCCGGCACCCGGCGGTGACGTCCTGTTCGACCTGGGGCTGGGTTACCACCCGAACCGCAACGTCATGGACGCCTTCGCCGGTGTCGCGGTGCCGGGGCGGCAGTGGAACTTCCGCGCGTCGCGCCGGCTGCGACCGGACCCACTGACCACAGCCGTTGGCCCGCTGTCGATCACGGTGATCGAGGGCTTGCGCCGGCACCGCCTGGCGCTGGCCGACAACGACAGCGGCATTCGATTCGAGATCGATTTCCATGCCACGATGAACCCGCACGAAGAAAGGGCGCACCAGCGTCGGCGCGACGGGCGCATCACCGAAGACATGGCGCGCGCACAGCAACTCGGGCGTTACACCGGTTGGCTCGAATACGACGGCAAACACGTGGACGTGGACTCCTGGGTCGGCCAGCGCGACCACTCCTGGGGCGTGCGCTCCGAAATGCGCAGCGACGAAACGCACCCGCCACTGACCTTCTACCCGCCCTTCTTCTACTGCTGGACCACCGCACAGTTCAGGAATCGCGGGCTGCACGTGTTCTTCAAGGAGCGCGCGCCCGGAGAGAAGATCTATCTGTCGGGTGAAGAGGTCTTCACCGCCGGCAGCAAGGTCTCGGGCCGCAACCAGCTGGTCGATGTGCAACACGATGTGGTGTGGCACGACGATCCGCACGGCCAGTCGATGGCGTCGGCCAGGCTCCAGTTGCGTTTTGCCGATGGCAGCGAACGGCCGGTCTCGGTGCGCGTGTTGCCGGCGCGGTATTTTCTCAAAGGTGGCCTGTACGGCGGTCTGGACGGCTGGTTCCACGGCGACGACCGCGGCAAATTACACCTTGCGCACGACACCTGGGACCTGAGCGATGCGGCCACGCGCCAGCGTGTGCGCACCCTGTCCGACCAGGTGATCGAGGTGACCGATGGCGACGAAGTGGGTTACGGCATCATCGAGTACGGTGTCGGCAAGGGGTATGCGGCCTACGCGTCGGTGCAGTCCCACCCGGCGATTTAGCCCGCGCGCCGCGTCCGGACCGGCGCTCCTGGTCACTGGCGCAGGCCGGGCTCAGCCCTCCGATCCGCTGGACATTTCCGCGAACAGCGGCCGCGGCGAGTTTTTCAGTTCGATCGCAAGCTCCGCACGCATCGCCTCGCGCAACAGCCGCTCGACCTGGCTGGCCACTTCCGGTGCCAGCGTGGCGCGCGCCACGTCCAGTTCGGCCAACCGTGCGGCAATACGCCGGTTGCCCTCTTCGCGTAATACGAGCAATTCGGCAATCGGCGTCGCAGCGGGCTTGACAAGGGATACGGGCGGCTGCCCCAGCAACGCAGCCACACCCTCGAGCGCCGCGCACTGGGCCTCGATCTGCTGCAACAGGAAGCCTGCCGACCAGTCGGCACGGACCTTGAAGGTGTTGAGCAGGTTGATGACGCCAAACACCTGGCCACGCGCAAACTCGTCGTCCAGGCGGCTCAGCACTTCGGAGCGCAAGGTGGCGCACATGCCGTCGATCAGTCGGGGAAAGCTGTTGTTCATGCGAGTTCGATTGTTTTTTCCATCTGGCGCAAACACGTGGCGATCTGGCTGCCCATCGCCGGCATGCGCATGTCGTTGAAACGCCCCTCTTCGAAACAACGCGCCGCAGCCATGTGGGTGGCGGCGAGTTTCAGCAGCGACAGCGCCTGGTAGTAGCGCAGCGAAGCCATCGACACCTCGAAGCCGGCCTTCTCGCTGTAACGCGCGTAAAACCACTCCGGCTCGGCCAGGCGGCAGATCAGTCTGCTGCCGCCCATGTACATCGGCAGGCTGGCCCAACCCAGGTCTTCGTGCGGGTCTCCCAGGTGAACCAGTTCCCAGTCCAGGATGGACGTGATGTGCCCGCCCTCTTCCAGAAAGTTGCCGGTACGGTAGTCGCCGTGCACGATGGCCACACGCGGCGCGGCCGGGGCGTGCGCCTTCAGCCAGCGCATACCCCACTCGGCCAAGGGATAGGAGCGCATCGCCCAGCGCCGGATCTGCACCTCCCAGTATTCGACATTGCGCAAGGCAGCGTTTGCGGTCGTGATGCCGTGAGCCAACGCGGCGATCGGTCGCTGCTGCCACGGCACACAGTGCAATGCCGCCAGCGTATCGACAAACTGTTCGGCCAGGTGTTGCCGGTAGCCCGCTTCCAGCCCTGGCTGGCCTGCCGCCACCCAGGGCACCACGGCGGCGCCGGAAACCTTCTCGCAGAAAAGAAACGGCGCACCCAGAATGCTCGCGTCATCGCTGCTCCAATAGGCGTGCGGCAAAGGCACGGCCGTGCCTTCGAGGGACAACATTGCCAGCACCTGGGGCACCGCACTGTAGGGTGCGAACAGGCCGTAGTCAGGGCCCAGGCGCAGGATCAGTTCATCGGTCTGGCCCTCGGCGTGCAGGCCGGACACCGGAACGGCATAAGTCAGCCACGAGAAACCCACGGGAAAGCGCCGCACGGTGCCAACCTGGACGCAATGGCCGACCTGTTGTTCAAGGTAAGTCCGGATGCGGTCTGCGAGAACGGATTCGTCGATGCCGGGGTTCATGGTTCACCGCCCGTTGCGCGCGGCGTCAGTATTGCACCGCCGCACGGCCGATGCGTTCGCGCGCAATGATGAGCTTCATCACCTGCGCCGTGCCGTCGCCGATCTCCAGTCCCATCACGTCACGCATGCGCTGTTGGTGCGGCAGATCCTTGCTCCAGCCATAGTGGCCAAAGGTGAGCAGGCATTGGTGGATCACGTCGAACGCGTTACGCGGGCCCATCCACTTGCACATCGCCGCTTCCGCGGTATGCGGCAGGCCGGCGTCCCGCAGCGCCAGTGTGTGGTAACACAACTGGCGCACCGCGGCGATTTGCGATTCGCCCTCGGCCAGCGGAAAACTGACGCCCTGGAACTGGCCAATCGGCCGCCCGAAGGCCTCGCGCTCCTTGGAATAGACCCAGGCTTCGTCCAGCGAGGCCTGGGCGGCACCACAACACTGCAGGCCGATCAGTGCGCGGCTGTAGTCAAACCCCTGCATCACCTGCGAAAAACCCTTGCCCTCGCCGCCCATCCGGTATTTCTCGGATATGCGCACGTCATCGAAGAACACCGAGCCACGACCAATGATGGCGCTGCCCACGTCGTCGAAACGGGTCTTGCTGATGCCTGGTGTGGTGCCGGGGATGAAGAAGGCCGAGACGCCTTTGGCACCCTCGTCGGCCTTGCCGGTGCGCGCGAAGACCAGGTAGGCGTCGGCCCGGTCCGCAAACGTGATCGATGTCTTCTCGCCGTTGATGAGGTAGTGATCGCCATCGCGGCGGGCCTTGAGCTGAAGATTGCTGGCGTCGGACCCACCGCGCGGCTCTGTGAGGCAGATGGCAACAATGGCGTCGCCACCCACCATGCGCGGCACCCATTCCCGCACGATGGCCGCGTCGGCGTGGCGGATCAGGATCGCGGCGTTCAGCGACGCCCCAACCGGAACCGCACTCACGTTGAAGTCTCCGTAGGCCAGTTCCTCCGCGATCAGGCCGGTCGTCACGGCGCTGGCACCCAGGCCGCCAAGCTCCTCGGGCAGATCAACCCCGATCAGCCCAAGGCGGCCCATCTCGGCAATCAGCCCGCGATCGAGCACGCCCAGTTTTTCGCGCTTCTGGTAGTCGGGCAGCAGCACCTCGCGGGCGTAGCGCCGCGCGGTTTCCTGCAGTGCCTTCTGGTCGTCGGTCAATACCATGTCGGTGCAATCCTCTGCGTGCGTGGTTCAGGCGTAGATGTCTTCAATCGTCTGCGCGTACTTCTCGGCGATGCTCTTGCGCCGGACCTTCATCGTGGCGGTCACCTCGCCGTCGTCATGGTCGAGTTCCTTGATCAACAGATGGAACTTGCGCACCTGCTGCACCTGCGGCATCCGGGTGTTGACCTGGTCCACCTCGCGCTGTACCAGGTCGCGCACCGCCGGCAGGTCGACCAGGCTGCGAAAGTTGGTGTAGACCAGGCCTTGCTGCTCGGCCCAGGTACTGGTGCTCTCGAAATCGATCTGGATCAGCGCCGCGACAAAACGCCGACGGTCCGCAATCACGATCGCCTCCTTGATGTAAGGGGAAAACCGCAGACCGTTCTCGATTTCCGACGGCGTGATGTTCTTTCCGCCGGCAGTGATCATGATGTCCTTCTTGCGGTCGATGATGCGTAGTTCCGGCCCGTCCGGGCCATCCACCCAGCACGCCACGTCGCCAGTGTGCAGCCAGCCGTGGTCGTCGATCGATTCACGCGTGGCTTCGTCATTCTTGAAATAACCGCGAAACACGACGTCACCGCGGATCAGGATTTCGCCGTCGTCGGCCAGACGGACCTCGATGCCCGGGTAGGGCACACCCACCGATCCCACCGGCGAGGCGTCGCTGCGCTGCATCGTCGTGGCGCCCGAGGCTTCGGTGAGGCCATAGGCCTCGCGAATCGGTACACCGAGCACGCGAAAGAAACTCAGGATCTCCGGCGCGATCGGCGCGCCCGACGAGATCGCCACGCGGCAGCGCCGCAGACCGACAAAATTGAGCAGGGCGCGAAGGATCAACACATACCAGAACGCCCATGACACGCGCTGCCAGAGGCTCCACTTGGCGCGTGGCGTTGCGGCGATGCCTTGCAGGGAATCCATGGCGCGCCGATACAACCACAGGCGCGCGCCCCCGGCCTCGCGCAGCTTGGTCTGGATCGATGCATGGAACTTCTCCCAGATGCGCGGCACCCCGAAAAACACCTGGGGTGACAACTCGCGCAAATCCTCCTGCACGGTGCGCAGGCTTTCCGCGAAATTGACCACCGCGCCGGTGGCCACGGGAATGTGGATCGAAAACATCTGCTCGGCCACATGGCACAGCGGAAGGTACGACACCAGCGAATCCCGCTCGCCGCAACCCAGCACCGTGTTGAGGCCGCGCGCCGCCGTTCCCAGGCCGCGCCAGTTCATCATCGCGGCCTTAGGCCGGCCGGTGGACCCCGAAGTGAACACCATCAGGCCGATATCGTCGAGCGCCGCAGCGGCGCAAGCGGCGTTGGCACCCGCCGGGTCGCCGGTTTCGAACGCCCGGCCGCGCGCGACCACGGCGGAAAAGTCATGCAGGTCCTCGCGCCCGTAGCGGCGCAAGCCACGCGGGTCGATCACGACGATGGCGCGCAACTGCGGCAGGCGCTCGCGTACCGACAACACCTTGTCCAGTTGCTCCTGGTCCTCGCAGACGATGATCGGCGCATCCGACAGCGCCAGCAGGTACTCCACTTCGGTCGCGGGCGAGGTCGGATACACCCCCGCCGTGATGCATCCCACCATGGCCACGCCCAGCTCGGCGAAAACCCATTCGCGACAGTTTTCGCTGAGCACCGCCACACTTTGCCCGCGCGCGAGACCCAGCTGCAACAAGCCCAGGCCAAACCAGCGCGACTGCTGCGCATACTCGGCCCAGCTCACAGGCTGCCAGACGCCAAACTCCTTCTGGCGCAGCGCCACGGCATCCGGTCGCGTGCGCGCCCAGTGCAGCAACTGCTGCGGCAGCGGCAATGCCTTCAGTTGGTCGGGTGAGTGTGTGCCGGCCGTCATGTCATCTCCGCCCGTCACGAGAGCCACCGCTTGCGCCGTTTGTAGTGCTTGACGTCGCGAAAACTCACATGTGCTTCGCCGGAGTCGCCGCCGCCCAGGTAGAAGCGCTGCACGTCGGGGTCGCCCAGCAGCTTGTCGGTCGGTCCGTTGATCACGATGCGGCCGCTTTCCATGATGTAGCCGTAGTGCGCCACGCCCAGCGCGACATGGGCGTTCTGCTCGACCAGCAGCATCGCCACGCCCTGCTCGCGGTTGATGCGCTCGATGATCGAAAAAATATCCGCCACGACCAGCGGCGCCAACCCCAGCGAAGGTTCGTCGAGCAGGATCAGGCGCGGTTGGCCGATGATGGCCCGGCCGATCGCGAGCATTTGTTGTTCGCCGCCCGACAAGTAACCCGCCACATGCTTGCGCCGGTCGCGCAGGATCGGAAAATAGCTGAACACCTTGTCCCTGTCGACGTCCCCCCGTTGTCGGCCTGGCACCGCGTTCTCCGCTGCGACCAGGTTTTCCTCGATGGTCAGGTCGGCAAAGATGTGCCGCCCTTCACGCACATGGGCCAACCCGGCACGCGCCAGCTGGTATGCCGCGCGGCCCTTCACGTCATCGCCGAAGAAGCGGATGTGCCCCGACACGACATGCCCTTTTTCAAACGGCAGGATGCCCGACGCCGCCTTCAGCGCGGTCGTCTTGCCGGCGCCATTGGAGCCCAGCAGCGCGACGATCTTGCCCCTGGGCACTTCGATCGACAGGCCGCGCAGCGCTTGCACGCTGTGGTTGTAGACAACCTCGATGTTTTCCAGCGTCAGCGCGGCCGATTCCATGGTCAGACTTTGATCCAGCCGCTGGCCGGTTCCATGGTCTTCTTGTCCGGGTCGTACTGGTACATGCGGCCCACCGGGATCTGGTGCTCGCTCAAGTCCGCCAGCAGCCCGGTGATGCCACCGGTGTCCCAGCTCTTCATCGACTCCAGCGCGGCCTTCATGTGCGGCAGTTGCAGCGGCTTGTTGGCCTTGATGCAGCGCTCGGCTATCTCGGCGAAGATCATGCCGCTGAGCCATGAGGAGATGTAGAACGGCGACGGCACCTTGATATCGGGCCGGTTCTTGGCCAGGTGCTCGCGCATGTTGTTGATCATGGTCGACTCGGCCTCGTGGCCATAGCGGTACATGCTCACGCCCGTCAGCCGCACCCCGAGCGCGCCCATTGCGCTGTAGGCCGGCCGGTCCAGGCCCCAGGCGGTTCCCATGATCTGCGGGTTCATGCCGGCCTCGGCAAGTTGCCGCACGAACTCGGGCATAGGTGCGGCGATGTAGCCCTGGAAGACCACGATGTCCGGGCGCGCACGGCGCAGCTTCGCCACCTCGGGCGCGACATCCACGCCGGATTGTTTGGTGATGATCTCGGCCACGATCGGTAGGCCCAGTTTTTCCGCGCGGGCCTTGGCAGCGGGTATGCCGTCGCGCCCGAATTCCGAGTCGGAATAGACGTAGGCGATTTTCGGTTTGGCCGCGGCGGCACGTGAGGTGCGGGCGATGTACTCCATCAGCACCTCGTGCAACCGGCCGTAGGTCGCGCCCGGCACCACGTGTTGCGGCATCGTGGCCTGGTTGGCGACCTCGGCCGCCAGCGAGGTGGACGAGGTCATGATCGCGTTCGACGCGATCGCATCCTGTGACACCGCCTTGGCCCACTGCGTGCTGTCGCCGTAGAAGAACGAAGGTTTTTCGGCCGCCATGATTTTCTTGAAGATCGCCACACCCTGGTCGAGCTTGAAGCCGCTGTCCTCAGACACATACCGCAAGTTGCGCCCCAGCACGCCGCCATTGGCGTTTTTCCACTGAACAAAATCGTTCAGGCCGAAGTTCATGTCCTTGCCGGCGAAGGAAAACACGCCCGTGATCGGCTGGGATGCGCCGATCACGATCTCGCCCTTGTGCGCTTGCGCCGACGATCGGCCGATGGCGAACGGGCCGAGGGCGCCCGCGACTCCGATGGCCTGAACCAGTTTGCGTCTTTGAAAGTCAGCCATGGTTGTCTCCTTTGGTTGTGGATGGTGAAGGGAAAATTGGACGGAGCGCGCCTGCCGTCAGGTCTTGAACGGCCACAGGTGGAAGAAGCGCCGCACGCGCGTCCAGATGGCTGCGAGGCCATGCGGCTCGAAGATCAGGAAGACGATGATCAGGATGCCAAACACGACCTGGCCCATGGGCAGCAATAATCCGGCCACGCCGGGGAACCACTGTGAACTGACGTGTGCCAGCAGGCGGAGCGCTTCGGGAACGAAGGTCATGAACAGGGCCCCCAGCACACTGCCCAGCACGGTTCCCAATCCGCCGACGATGATCGCGGCCAGGTAGTACACCGACAGACTGAGCAGAAAGTACTCCGGCGTGATGGCACCGTAGAAGTAGCCGAGCAACCCGCCTGCAACGCCGGCGTAGAACGCGCCGATCGCGAATGCCGTCAGCTTGGTGCGCAACAGGTTGACACCCAGGATTTCGGCCGAGATGTCGCGGTCGCGCACCGCTACAAACGCGCGCCCGATGTGGGTGCGCGCCAGGTTGCGCGCGCCCACCGCCAGCACGAAGGCACACACGAAGATCAGGTAGAAATTGCGGCGGTCGCCATGAAACTCGAAACCGAACAGGTTGGCGCGTGGGATGCGCGTGCCGGGCACGCCGCCGGTGACCACGTCCCACTCCCGGAACAGGAAGGTCAGGATGAAATGCGCCGCGAGGGTTGCTATGGCCAGGTAGATGCCCTTGACGCGCAGGCTTGGCAGGCCCACCACCAGACCGAGCAAGGCGGTCATCAGTCCGGCTGCCGGCAGTGTCAGATAGAACGGCACCCCTTGCTTGGCGAGCCAGGCCACGGTGTAACAACCAACGCCAAGAAAGGCGCCATGGCTCAGCGAGATCAGGCCCGCATTGCCGGTGGTCAGATTCAGACCCAAGGTGGCAATGACATGGATGCCCACGATGCAGGCCATGGCCAGCACATAATCGCCACCCCACAGGGGCATGGACAACAGACACAACGTGAAGGCCAGCATCCAGGTGCGCGACGTGGACGAATCCCACAGCCGTTCCTCGGACGCAAAGGTTTCGTGAAAGACCGCGGTCCGCATGCCTACAGCCTTTCGATGGTTCGCGTGCCGAAGATACCGTAGGGCTTGACCACCAGGATCGCCAGCACCACGACAAAAGGCAAGACGTCACGGCTCTTGCCGCCAAGGTAACCCGCACCCAGCGCCTCGATCCAGCCCAGCAACAGGCTGGCCACAATGGCCCCCAGGATGCTGTCGAGGCCGCCAAGAATGATCGCCGCGAACACGCCCAGGGCGGCCGACGCGAGCAGGGGTGACAAGCCGGCCGAACTGGCGATCAGCACGCCCGCCACGGTGCCCACCAGGCCCGAGAGCACCCACGTCAACATCTGGGAGAAGTTGATGTTGATGCCCAGCGTGGCCGCGGTCACGGCGTCGCTTGCCGTGGCACGCAAGGCGATGCCGGTCTTGGAGTAGCGAAAGAAGGCGAGGAAGGCTCCGATCAATACCGCCGCCACGGCAAAGTTTCCGAGCATGGTGCCGGGAATCAGGATTTCGCCGAGGTTCAAGGGTGTACGGGGCAGCAGCGTCGGCGGGGAATAGGTGTCACCACCCCAGAATGCCTCGACCGTGCCGTGGATGACGCTGGCCATGCCGATGGTGGCCATCATCACCGACACCGGCGGCTGGCCCGACAAGGGCCGCAAAACCACGCGCTCCAGCACGATGGCCAGCGCCGCGATACCCAGCAAAGCCAGCGCAAACGCCATCCAGGGCGCGAAGGAATAGGTGACTGCGCCAACGTAATACAGGTAGGCGCCGAGCATCATGAATTCGCCCACGGCGAAGTTCACCACCCCGGTGCCTTTGTAGATCAGCACGAAACTGAGCGCGATCAGGGCCGTGACGCCGCCGGACAGCAGCCCCAGCAGGCTGTATTCGAGGAATTCGTTCATTGGGTAACCTCCGCGCAAAGCGCTGCGGTGCGAGCTTGCTTGGGGCGGCCCGGCGCGGCGCTCATGCCGGCTCCGCCGATGTCGCGCCCAGATACGCCTCGATCACCTGCGGATGAACCCGCACTTCGGCTGGCGTGCCGCTCGCGATCACCTCGCCGAAGTTGAGCACCACGACATGGCCGGAGATGTCCATCACCATGCCCATGTCGTGCTCGACCAGCAGCACCGTCACTCCCCATTCCTCCTGCACGTCCAGGATGAAACGCGCCATGTCTTCGGTCTCTTCGCGGTTCATGCCGGCCACCGGTTCGTCCAGCATCAAGACCTGCGGGCGCATGGCCAGGGCGCGGGCCAGTTCCACGCGTTTTTGCAGACCGTAGGACAACACATCCACCGAACGATGGCGGATATGGTCGAGTTCCAGAAAGTCGATCACGCGGCGCTCGATCTCTTCGCGCAGGGCCATTTCTTCGCGCTCCTTGGCGCGGCTGTAGGTCATGGCGGACAGGATGCCGCCCGTCATGGCGTGGTGCCCGCCGAGTTTCACGTTCTCCAGCACCGACAGCCCGCGAAACAGGGCGATGTTCTGAAAGGTGCGCGCAAGCCCGAGTCCCGCGCGCGCATGCACCGGCACCCGGGTGATGTCGTCGCCACCGAGCAGCACGCGCCCGGCCCCCGGTCGGTAAAAGCCCGAGATGGTGTTGAACAGGCTGGTCTTG
>JANLQZ010000774.1:0-2215 GCA_031368125.1 Betaproteobacteria bacterium | reverse complement strand
GAGCAACGCATCGACATAGTGGAGGTCTTCGGTGCTCAGCCATGAGCGCTCGCACAGGCGCGTGCCGAGATCCCGGACACACGCCCGGGCGATGTCGACAAACCTCTGGCGACCCACGCCAAGCTGACGGAAGGCTTCCAGTTCATCAAGTGCGCGCAACTCGCGCTCGCCCACGCGTCCGTGCGAGGCGACGATCATGGCCAGCACGTGGGCCGGTGCTTCAACGACGTTGGTGGTGTGTGTGGACATGGGCCGTCTCCCGTGGTTGTTGCGTCGGGCCGGCACTCCCCAAAACGCCCCGATTCTGGCGCGCGGGCGGTCGCCCGACCGATACCAATATTTCCATCATCCGCCGCTTCTCTTGTTCGCGTGTTGATTTCCCTCAACGACGGACCTTGGCCCGCCTGCCGGCAGGCATCCGCGATCGAAACCAAAACACGAACGGCCTACCGACGTGACAGGCCCGGTTGACAGATTAGTCCCATGATTCGAACGCTGCAGGCGACCGCCGACGACCCACTTTCGGCCTGTACCGCAGATGGACGGCTGGTCAAATCAGCTGGCCCGCACCGGTCCCGCGGCTAACATGGGGGCATGACTCCTGCCTGGCTCGAATCGATGCAGCAGGTGGCCCAGGGCGTGGCGCCTGTGCTGGCCTGGCTGCTGCACGTGGGGTTTGCCTCGGCGGTCACCGTGCATGCGTTGCTCTACAAACACGAAGTGCACAAGGCCGCTGGCTGGATCGGGCTGGCCTGGCTGGCGCCCGTGGCGGGCGCGCTGGCGTACTGGGTGCTGGGCATCAACCGCATCCGGCGTGCTGGCGTGGCGCTCGGCCTCAAGGCCGCCTGGCGCGGCGAGCCGGGCAGCTTCGACGCCTTCGTGGTGCCCGACGACCGTGGTCTGCCCGAACTCGCCGGAATCAGCCGACTGGCGCGCCATGTCACCGGCAAGGTCCTGCTGGCCGGCAACGCCGTGGTGGCGCTGCACAACGGCGACGAGGCCTACCCCGCGATGCTGGCCGCGATCGATGGTGCCCAAGGTTCGATCACACTGCTGACCTATATTTTCAACAACGATGCGGCGGGACGCGCCTTCGTTGGCGCGCTGACGCGGGCGCGCTCGCGTGGCGTGCAGATTCGCGTGCTTGTCGACGCGGTGGGGGCGCGGTACCGCCCCACCGGCGTGCTCGGGCAACTGCGCGCCAACGCCATCCCCTGTGCGGCGTTCCTGCCGCCCCGGCTCACCAGGTTGCTGGCCCACGGGAACCTGCGCAACCACCGCAAGATCATGGTGGTCGATGGTCACCTGGGTTTTACCGGCGGCATGAACATCAGCGCCGGCCACTGGTTGTCGACCCAGCCCGCACGGCCGGTCCAGTGCCTCCATTTCGCGGTTCGGGGGCCCGTCGTCACCGACATGCAGCGCACCTTCGCGACCGACTGGGCGTTTACCACCGGCGAGAAGTTGCATGGTGGCCCGTGGTTCATCGACAGTGCGCCTTGCGGCCCGGTGCTGGCGCGTGGTGTCACCGATGGCCCGGATGGCGACATCGACCACATGCGCCAGGTCATCCTTGGCGCGCTGGCCACCGCGCGGCGCCGGGTGCGTATCGTCACGCCATATTTCCTGCCCGACGAAGTGTTGCTCACCACGCTGCGGGTGACGGCGTTGCGCGGCGTCGCGGTGGACATCGTGCTGCCGGGGCGCAGCAACCTGCCGCTGCTGGACTGGGCCATGCGCCCGCAGTTCGGCGGTCTGGTCGCCAGCGGCTGCCGGGTCCACCTGAGCGGCCCGCCGTTTGACCACGCCAAGCTGTTTCTGGTGGATGACGCATGGTCGCTGATCGGCTCCACCAACTGGGACGCGCGCAGCCTGCGCCTGAATTTCGAATACAACATGGAATGCCATGACGTGCAACTGGTGCGGGAACTCGATGTCCTGGTCGACGGGCGGATTCAGCACGCGCGCCGGCTTACGGTCGATGAACTGGCGCGACAGCCGATTGCGGGGCGCCTGCGCGACCGGATGGTTTGGTTGCTGTCACCGTACCTGTAGTCTTGCAAACATGGGCTGCGGTTGGCGTGGGCTGTCATCGGTTGACGGCGGTTACGATGAAACAGCATGCCTGAATTCCTCCCACTGTTGTCTCCCGATTCCATCAGCGCCATCGCCCTCATCTGGCTGCAATTCGTCCTGTGTGTTGGCGTGATCGGCG
>JANLQZ010000753.1:0-6395 GCA_031368125.1 Betaproteobacteria bacterium | reverse complement strand
AATCGCGCGCGGCATCGGTTACCCGGTGATGATCAAGGCCAGCGCCGGCGGGGGCGGCAAGGGCCTGCGGGTGGCTTATGACGACAAGGAGGCGTTCGAGGGCTTCACCAGTTGCCGCAACGAAGCGCGCAACAGTTTTGGTGATGACCGGGTGTTCGTCGAGAAGTTCGTCGAGGAGCCACGGCATATCGAGATCCAGCTGATCGGCGACAGCCAAGGCAACGTCCTCTACCTCAACGAACGCGAGTGTTCGATCCAGCGCCGGCACCAGAAGGTCATCGAAGAGGCGCCGAGCCCGTTTATCAGCGACGCGACCCGCAAGGCGATGGGCGAGCAGGCGGTGGCGCTGGCGAAGGCGGTGCGGTACCAGAGCGCCGGAACGGTGGAGTTCGTGGTCGGCCGGGACCAGAGCTTCTACTTCCTGGAAATGAACACGCGGCTGCAGGTCGAACACCCGGTGACGGAATGTATTACCGGCCTGGACCTGGTGGAGCTCATGATCCGGGTTGCCGCGGGCGAGCAGCTGCCGCTGACGCAGGCCGAGGTGAAACGCGAAGGTTGGGCGATCGAATGCCGGATCAATGCCGAGGACCCGTTTCGCAACTTCCTGCCCAGCACCGGGCGCCTGGTGCGTTTCGCGCCGCCGATCGAGAGCATGTTCGCTGCCGACACCACGCGCTGGCACGGCGTGCGGGTCGATACCGGCGTGCAGGACGGCGGCGAAATACCGATGTTCTACGACTCGATGATCGCCAAGCTGATCGTGCATGGAAAAGACCGGCCGCAGGCGATCGCGATGATGCGCGAGGCGCTCAACGGTTTTGTGATCCGGGGCGTGTCGAGCAATATTCCGTTCCAGGCCGCCCTGCTGGCGCATCCGCGTTTTGTCGCCGGCGACTTCAATACCGGCTTCATCGCGCAGAACTACAGCGCCGGCTTCAAGGCCGAAGACGTGCCGCACGACGACACCGACTTCCTGCTGGCACTGGCGGCCTTCGTGCGGCGCAAGTCGCGCGAACGCGCCACCGGCCTGAGCGGCCAGTTGCCGGGCTACGGCGTGCGCGCCGGCAAGGACTACACCGTGATCCGTCTCGGCGAGGCCGGCCAGAACCACTACACGCCGGTGCACGTGGACGAGTTCGTGGGCGAGACCGGCTCGGCCACGATCCGGATCGGAGCGCAGAGCTACGCCATCTGCAGCGATTCGCGCCTGAACGACATCTGCATCCGCGGCACGGTCAATGGCGCGCCATTTACCGCGCAAGTCGAGCGTGGTTCTACCCGCAACCCGTTGGGCCTGCGGATCCAGCACAACGGAACCCGGATCGAGGCACTGGTGATTTCTCCGCGCATGGCCGAGTTGCATCGCCTGATGCCGCACAAGCCGCCGCCGGACATGAGCCGCTTCGTGTTGTCGCCCATGCCGGGCCTGTTGGTCGAGATCGCGGTACAGCCGGGGCAGAAGGTGCAGGCCGGCGAGCGCGTGGCGGTGATCGAAGCCATGAAGATGGAGAACGTTTTGTTCGCCACGACCGACGGTGTGGTCGGCAAGGTGCTGGCCGGCAAGGGCGAGTCGCTGGTCGTTGACCAGCCGATCATCGAATTTGCCTGAAGTCCGGGCAACTACACCATTTCGTCGGAGGGTTTCACGATGCAACGTCCGTTCAAGGTACTCGGTATCCAACAGATCGCGATCGGCGGTCCCGACAAGCGCCGGCTGCGCAGGTTGTGGGTGGACATGCTGGGTTTGCAGGTGACCGGCAATTTCGTCAGTGAGCGCGAAAACGTCGACGAGGATATTTGCACCATCGGCAGCGGGCCGTTCAAGGTCGAAGTGGACCTGATGCAACCGCTCGACCCCGAGCGCAAACCGGCGGTGCACGCGACACCCCTGAACCACGTGGGTCTGTGGATCGACG
The DNA here is from genome assembly GCA_031368125.1 of Betaproteobacteria bacterium. Lineage (GTDB taxonomy): Bacteria > Pseudomonadota > Gammaproteobacteria > Burkholderiales > Burkholderiaceae_C > CAISIP01. The sequence continues at coordinate 4,476 of JANLQZ010000753.1, read as the reverse complement.
ACCTGCCTGCCGCGGTCGCCTGGCTGCAGTCGCAGGGTGTGCGTTTCGCACCAGGGGGCATTCGCAAAGGCGCGGCCGGATTCGATATCTGTTTCCTGCACCCCAAGGCCAGCGATGAGTTTCCGGTCGCCGGCGAAGGCGTGCTGGTCGAACTGGTGCAGGCGCCGGCGGAAGTCGTCGATGCATTTTCCAAGCTGGCGGCGGGTTGACGGCCCACCCGGTTGGGGTCGGCGTCGGGTGCTCCATTCAGGTGCCCAATGGCGTTTTTTTGAGACTTTGTGGTCGCCCTGGTGCACGCAAAGGGGTTTACCTGGGCGCATTTTGGTGCGTCTGAGGCTTAGACTGTCGGCAGTCAACCACCAGCACTTGGCGGAGAAACCGCAAGGAGAGACGTTTTGCAGCCCACCAATATTGCCGAGCCGGCCTACTTCCACAAGGTCGTCGATTGCCAGCTCGCCTGTCCGGCACACACCCCGGTACCCGAATACATTCGCCTGATCGCCCAGGGTCGGTACACCGATGCCTACATGGTGAACTGGGTCTCCAACGTGTTCCCCGGTGTGCTCGGGCGCACTTGCGACCGCCCGTGCGAGCCGGCCTGCAGGCGCGGCCGGGTCGAGGAAAGCAACGGCGCGCACCCGGAACCGGTGGCGATCTGCCGCCTCAAGCGGGTTGCCGCCGACATGAAGGACGACATCCGCAAACGGCTGCCAGGCCGCGCGCCGCGCAACGGCAAGCGCGTCGCGTGTGTCGGCGCCGGCCCGGCCTCGCTGACCGTGGCGCGCGACCTGCTGCCGCTGGGTTATGAGGTGACGGTGTTCGACGCGGAAAACAAAGCCGGTGGATTCATTCGGACCCAGATCCCGCGGTTTCGGCTTCCCGAGTCCGTGATCGACGAGGAGACCGGCTACATCCTCGACCTGGGGGTGGATTTCAGGAGCGGACAACGCGTCGCGTCGATGAAGGCCTTGATGGCCGAGGGTTATGACGCGATCTTTGTCGGCTGTGGAGCGCCGCGTGGGCGCGACCTCGACATTCCGGGGCGAACGGACATCAAGGACAACATCCACATCGGGATCGACTGGCTGGCATCGGTCTCTTTCGGCCATATCACCAGCATCGGCAAACGCGTGATCGTGCTGGGTGGCGGCAATACCGCAATGGACTGCTGCCGCTCTTCGCGCCGCCTGGGCGGTACCGAAGTCAAGGTGATCGTGCGCAGCGGTTTTGCGGAGATGAAAGCATCACCCTGGGAAAAGGAGGACGCGCAGCACGAGGGTATTCCGATCCTGAATTTCCACGTGCCCAAATCGTTCGAACATGTTGATGGAAAACTCACCGGCATGAAATTCGAGATCGTCAGGGCCGTCGTGGATGCGCAGGGCCGGCGCAGCCTGGTGCCGACCGGTGAGCCGGAGGTGCTGGTGGCCTGCGACGCGGTATTGATCGCGGTGGGGCAGGAAAACGCCTTTCCGTGGATCGAAGCGGACAGCGGCATCAGCTTCGACAAATGGGGCCTGCCGGTATTGGACAAGCAAAGTTTCCAGTCCAGCGTGCCCAACGTGTTCTTTGGTGGTGACTCGGCCTATGGGCCGAAAAACATCATTACCGCGGTGGCGCATGGCCACGAGGCGGCGGTATCGATCTACCGGTTGCTGCACGGCGAGCGGGTCGACCAGCGGCCGGCCCCCAAGACCAACCTGCTGTCGCAGAAGATGGGCATCCATGAGTGGAGTTTCGACAACGATGTGTCGGGCGACCAGCGCTACAAGGTGCCGTGGGCCAAGGCCGAGCAGGCGCTGGCCAGCATCCGGATCGAGGTGGAACTGGGTTTTGACGCCGCCACTGCTTTGAAGGAGGCCGGGCGCTGCCTGAACTGCGACGTGCAAACGGTATTCAACCGCGACACCTGCATCGAATGTGATGCCTGCGTTGACATCTGCCCGATGGACTGCATCACGTTCACGACCAACGGCGACGAGTCCGACCTGCGCCAGCGCCTGCAGGCGCCGGCACGCAACCTGACCCAGGACCTGTATGTTTCGGGCGAACTCAAGACCGGCCAGGTGATGGTCAAGGACGAAGATGTGTGCCTGCATTGCGGGTTGTGCGCCGAGCGCTGCCCGACCGGGGCTTGGGACATGCAGAAGTTCCTGTTGAACACCACCCAGGCGGGACCGGCCTGCCGCGACCGACCCACCAAAGCGCGCGCGCTGGAGGCAGCATGAAACGCATCGAAGCGGTCAATGACTTTGTGATCAAGTTCGCCAATGTCAATGGTTCGGGCTCGGCCTCGGCCAACGAACTGTTTGCGAAGGCGATCCTGCGCATGGGTGTGCCGGTGAGCCCGCGCAACATCTTCCCCAGCAATATCCAGGGCATGCCCACCTGGTACGAGGCGCGTGTGTGCGAGAAGGGCTACCACGGGCGGCGCGGCGGCGTCGACATGATGGTGGCCATGAATCCCCAGACCTGGGACGCCGACGTGGCCGAAATCGAGCCCGGTGGCTACCTGTTTTACGACAGCACCAGACCGGTGCCCGAGTCGAAGTTCCGCCAGGACGTGGTGGTGATCGGCATGCCGCTGACCGAGATCAGCAACGCCGCCTACGGCGATCCGCGCCAGCGCCAGTTGTTCAAGAACATCATCTATGTCGGCGCGTTGTCGGTGCTGCTGGATGTGGACGCCGATGTATTCGAGAAGCTGTTTGCCGAGCAATACAAGGGCAAGGAGCGGTTGCTCGATTCGAACATCCGCGCGCTGCACCTGGGGCGCGATTTCGTGCGCGAGCATCTGGACGCTCCGCTGGGGATTCGGGTGCGCAAGTCGGACCGCGTCGGTGACCAGATATTCACCGACGGCAACAGTGCTGCGGCGCTGGGATTCATCTACGGTGGCGCCACCGTGGCGGCCTGGTACCCGATCACGCCGTCGTCCTCGGTACCCGAGGCGTTCCAGAAGTATTGCGACAAGTACCGGGTCGACCCCGCCACCGGCCAGCATTTCTACGCGATCGTGCAGGCGGAAGACGAACTGGCGTCGATCGGCGTGGTGGTCGGCGCCGGCTGGAACGGCGCGCGCGCGTTCACCGCGACGTCCGGCCCGGGTGTGTCGTTGATGACCGAGTTCATCGGCCTGGCCTACTTTGCCGAGATCCCGGTCACGATCATCAACGTGCAGCGTGGCGGCCCCTCGACCGGCATGCCGACCCGCACCCAGCAGTCCGACTTGACGGCCTGCGCCTATGCCTCGCACGGCGATACCAAGCATGTGCTGCTGTTTCCGGAAGACCCGTACGAGTGCTTCGAACAGGCGGCGGCCGCGCTGGACCTCGCGGACAGGCTGCAGACGCCGGTATTCGTGATGTCCGACCTGGACATCGGCATGAACCAGCGCCTGTGCAAACCCTTTGTGTGGGACCCGGCGCGCGCGTACGACCGCGGCAAGGTCATGACGGCGGCCGAACTCGAAGCGGGAAAGGATTTTGGACGCTACAAGGATGTGGACGGCGACGGCATTCCGTGGCGCACCTTGCCGGGAACGCACCCGACCAAGGGGAGCTTTTTCACGCGCGGGACGACCCGCGACCCCTACGCCCGTTATTCGGAGCGCGGGCCGGACTACATCTACAACATGGAACGCCTGCTCAAGAAGTTCCAGACTGCCGCCGACCTGGTGCCGCAACCGGTGCTGCGCGATGCCGCGCGCAAGACCGCGTCGGGCGTGATCTACTTCGGCTCCACCAGCCCGGCCATGCGCGAGGCGCTCGACGTGCTGGAGGATGAAGGGCTGTACGTCGACGCGCTGCGGTTGCGGGCGTTCCCGTTCCCGAAGTCGGTTGGCGAATTTATCGCCAGCCACGACAAGGTCTTCGTGGTGGAACAAAACCGGGACGCCCAGATGCACTCCATGCTGGTGAATGAACTCGATATCGATCCGGCCCGGCTGGTCCGGGTGCTCCACTACGACGGTACGCCGATCACTGCACGCTTCATCGCCGGCGCGATTCGCCGCGGTGTGCGCCCAACCGCGCCGGATTCCCGCGACCTGGCACGCCAACAGGAGCTTGCATGACCTACATCACCAAACCCCGACTGCACCATCCCTCGCTCACCACCAACAAGGTCGGTTATACCCGGCGCGACTACGAAGGCCGCATCTCCACGTTGTGCGCCGGTTGCGGGCATGACTCGATTTCGGCGGCCATCATCCAGGCCTGCTGGGAACTCGATATCGAGCCGCACCGGGTCGCCAAGTTGTCGGGTATTGGATGCAGTTCCAAGACACCCGATTACTTTCTCGGGGCGTCGCACGGCTTCAATACCGTGCACGGCCGCATGCCGTCGGTCTTGACCGGCGCCAACCTGGCCAACCGCGACCTGCTGTATCTGGGCGTGTCCGGTGACGGTGACTCGGCATCCATCGGCCTGGGCCAATTCGCCAACGCCATGCGCCGGGGCGTGCGCATGGCCTAC
>JANLQZ010000719.1:0-13527 GCA_031368125.1 Betaproteobacteria bacterium | reverse complement strand
CGATCACGCAGGTGTAGCTTCGCGCCAGCAGTTGATTCACCACCTCCGACAGGCCGCGCACCACCAGCCCCTGCGACACCAGACCGATGCGACGCGGGCACTTGCCGAGCGCCTTCACGCTGCCCGACGGATATTCCAGATCGTTCTCATCCACCCAGGCACGGCCATTCCAGCGAGTGGAAGGCAGCATGAGAAATTTCATCAATTCATCCTGCCACTGCTGCAGCAGCGGTTTGGGCGCCAGCACCAGAATCGGGCCGCCAACCGGATCGTCCAGCGCCATCAGCAGCGCGGCCATGGCAAGCTGAACGGTTTTTCCCAAGCCAACCTGATCGGCCAGCACCAGGCGTGCGCCTCCGAGCCGATGCCGCTGCAGCGCCAGACGGGCGAAATACTTCTGATGCGGCCAAAGCCCCTGTTCGCGGCGATATACCGGCGTTTCGACTGCCGCCGCAGCGGCGACCAGCGTTGGGTCGGTAATCGCAGTCACATCCGCCGGTTCGATGACTTTTCGCGCAATGATGCGCTGCACGTCTTGCGCTATGAACGGGCAGCAGGCCAGATCGACGGCACGCGCATCGTTCCACAGCGCATCGAACTCCTCCTGCGCCCAGGCAATGGTTTCGGGGTCGGTGTCTTCCCACAGCAGCTCGTAATTGCGCTTCCAGGCCGATGCGCTCTCGTTGACGCTGCCCAGAAAAGCCGTGGCCGAGCCGTCGGCCCGCCGAACGATACCCGCCTTGCCGTGTATCAAGCCGAATGCGGAATCGGGCAACACCCGCACTTCCATTTTTTTGTTGGTCAAGGCGGCGTATAGCGCCCGGTATCTCGGCAGCGCAGCAGGCGGCGCGTCCTCGGGCTTGCCGGCGCACCAGCTACGGCGCAGCGCGGCCTGCGCTGCGGCAGCCGTGATCAGGTCTTGCGGATCAAGGTCCGAATTGCAAATGATGCGCACCGGCCCGGCAACACTTGCCAGCGCTTCCCCGGCTACCTCGAACAAACTGGAGCGGAAATAGCCCGCGATGCGGTCGTAGGAAACCGCACCATCCAGCCTCTTGTTGAGCACCGCTTCATCCAGGCGAGTGCGGCGGCTCGAATGTCGGGTGATCGGCATAGGCTATTCGTGAAGCAATCTACCGAGCCCGCTTACGAACGCATGGAAACTGGCCGACCGGTTGTTCGCAGCTTGCATGTGTTTGGCGATCAACGCGGCCCTGCCAACTTTGGCTTGCGTGCCCGTCAAGTACCGCATCAGTTCGGACGCATTCGTCAATGTGTCCGGATCGGTTTTGGACAACTTCTTGAAGCTCTGGTGCCTGGCCGCGCCGGGGTATGCAGCAGCCACTGCGTCCATATCACCCAGCAACCAGCCTTCAAGCTCCTGGCACACAATGCGTACCAAATACTCGGGTGAATTTGCGGGCACCAAGGACACGAGCTTCTGTTTCAGGACAACACAGTCAGCCCCGTCGTTGTCACGCAAGATGATGAACCGCACGCCGGGTTCGCGCCACTCTCTCATTTTTCTGGGATAGGAACGCTCCAGATCAGATTTGCCTTGGTGGTAGATGATTAGCCAGTGCTCATACTCACGGAAGTCGGGAAACAAGCTTGGCAGCAGCTTGCGCAGGGCGGCACCCATCGATGCCTCCTCCGTCATGAAAACAATGCGCCCACTCATTCTGCCGGCAAGGTCTTGCTGTTGAGAAGGCCCTGGTTCCACAGGTAACCTGGAAGATCGCCTTCCTTGACGAGCCGAACGAGCATCGGAGAATCGGCAAACCGATGTATGGACGTTTCGCCGTTTTCTTTTTCCAGCCAATAGATGCTCTCCATCGGAACAGCGTTGAGAAAATCTGGCGAGTGGGACGAAACAAACACCTGCCCTCCGCGCTCCGCATACTGTTGAAATTCCTCGGCAAGCACGGTCATCAACTCTGGATACAACTGGTTCTCGGGCTCTTCCACGCACAAAATCGGGTGCGGCTTTGGATCAGCCAGCAAGACAAGGTAGGCAAACATCTTGATCGTCCCATCCGATACGTTCTTGTCGATAAACGGATCAACGAAGGCCCCGTCGCGGTACCGCATCAACAAGCGTCCGTCTTCGGTAACGGTTACTGCAATGTCCGTTACGCCCGGCACACGCTCCTGCATCCGCTGCTTGATGGAATCGAACGCCGCTCGGTGTTTCTCATAGAGGTAGCGCGCCATGGACGGCAGGTTGTCTCCACTGGGGCTAAGGTGCTCGGCGGTTTCTTCCTCCTTGTCGCCACGGGCGCTGCTGATGTGAAAGTCGGATATGTGCCAGTTTTCGATCAGCTGCCGAAAGGCGGACGCTGCCTTGAATCGCTCAAACTGGCCGAGCCCCTTGATGGCCAGCGTCTCCGTTGAATCGAGCTTTTGCGACTCCCGTGTGAGTTCGGAATCCGGCTTGTCAAAGTCTTCCTCGTTGTTGATCGCGTAGCCCTCGCCATTCGCAAAATCGATGAAATGGAACGGTGAGCCATGGCGACCGCGTTTGTAGCGCAGGATTTCACGCTTGACGATGGTGTCCTTGCCTCGTGCCTCCCCAATTTCAAGCCTGTAGGTAACCAAACGGTTGGTGCCTGCGATGTCCAGACGAAACTGGATCTCGATTTCCAGGTCCTCTTTCTCGTGTCCGCGGCTGATCACTTCCTTGAGTCCGTTGCGGCCGCCTTCGATGTTGAGAGCCGTGCGCACATTCTTCGCAAGACAATTCTTCAGGAAAGAGAAAACGCGAAAGAGCGTGGTCTTTCCGGTGCCATTGCGGCCCACAAAAACGCAGTAAGCCGGAATGTTGGTGATTGCCACATCGCGCAGTGCCTTGAAGTTCTTGATGCGGATCGTTTCAATGTTCATAAGTCGACCAACCTTTCATCAGACAGAGCATGCGGCATCAGGCGTGATCGTTACGCAAGCGCCCAGCCAGAATACGGGCGGCTTCGGAATCGGCGATCCACTCGTTCATGCCCTCGGCGTTGCCCAGCGCCGCGAGCCATTCGAGCAGAAAGACAAAACCTTCACGTTTGCCCCAGTAACCCTGGCCAAAGGTATCACGCAGGTATTGGCGACCGGGCTCCGGGTTATTGCCGGCGGTGCTGGTTTCGCGGATGGCGAACATCAGGTGCCGCAGGGGAGATGCGGCAAATGGGTGCGGGCCTGCCGCACCAACACGGCCACGGCGGGCAAGCAGTGCCGCCGCATCCGCCGCACCGCCCTGTTCAGCGCCGTGAACCGGTGCCAGCAGGCTTGCCGCCAGGCCGCCAGGGGTGAACATGCGGGTGCCGTTGGCCTTGTCACTTTTCAGCAGCGGCTTGATGTCGGTCACGCCAAATCCACGCGCCAGTTCTTCGTACATGCCTTTGCGGCGTTCGCCCCGGCTCTCGATGTCCAGCGCGCGCAGGTAGTAGCGCTCCACCAGCGAGAGAAAACGCCAGGAGTTGTCGAGCCCACGCGGAATGAGTGTGTCGCAGGCGATGCCGAGCGCGCGTTCGATCACGGTTTCGAAGTCGCTCTTTTCATCTTTGCCCCGCACAGCAAACACTTCATGCTCCACGTCTTTGCCATCCAGGTTGCCGTATTGCGTCAGCACCTTCAGCGCCGCGGCGTAGGCGGCGAGCTGGTAGTCGGCATCGTTGAAGTTGGGTTCGCCGTCTTCGTCCAGCGCCTGCATGGACGCAATCTGGCGCTTCACTTCGTCTTCGACCAGCGGATACACCTCGTCCAGGAAACCGGGCTCGTTGGCAGTGCGTTTGCGCAGCACCAGGCAGACGGTGCCCTGCACGTAATTGCCCTTCTTGATGCCGACCGCTTCGGTTTCGGTGCTGATGGTCCAGGCCGCAGTGGCTTTCAGTCCGGCTGCCCAGAGGATCATGCCGAGGTCAGCCCACACTGCCGGGTCCTGGTGGGTGAACATCACCATCTGCAAGCCGTTGTCCGGCATGTGGTGGGCAAGGTTTTTGTAAATCTCCACCATGGAGCGGCGGAAGTCTTCGCCGTCGCCGCGCACGGCTAATTCAGCACGGGCATCGGGGGTCCATTCGGGGAAAGCCTTGGCGAGTTGCTTGTCGTACCAGGCCAGGAAGAAGTCGCCGAGTTCGTGGTAGTTCACCGCATCGGCGTACGGTGGATCGGTGATCCATAGGTCGCAGATTTCTTGAATATCCCTGCCGTCCGCGGTTCTGACGCTCCCATTGCATCGAATAGCAACACTGACACCGGCGTCAAAAAGCTGCCAAGTTGGCGCGATCTTCGTGAGTGGTCGACCTGAGTAGCTCACCAATGTGTTCAACGCTTGGTTGTTGAAGGTCTGATCGCCTTTTTCGTTCGATCCATGCCACATCCACGCGCTTCCACGCGAATCCCAATTGGCCATCCGACCAAGCCCGAGCAAGCATCCGACCCTCCCTTCTTTCGACCCAACGAGGTTGCCGGAAATCTCCGCAATCAGCCCGTGCATCAACAACTGGCGTGGCGTGAATAAGTGGTGCCAGTGGGTCCAGCCACGTTCTCGGAAAAGTCGATCGGTCTCTGCGCCGCGCTCGGGAATCGCCGCAGACGGTGTGAATCCCTCGCGTTGCCAATCCGCAAAGCGTTCGCGCAGCAGCGCAAGCACCTTGGCTTCGCGAGCGAGGTCGGCGGCATCGGGCGCGGCGTAACGGCGTTTGCCTTTGGCGTCGATCCAACGGATGCAGTAGAGCCGTTCCTGAAACACATCACCGGGGCGTGGCACCACGTCGTCATTGCTCCACCGTCGCAGCCCATCGGGGCCACGCAAAGCTTCGACCGACCACGAGCGACTGGAGTCAAAAGGATCGATTGCGCGGCTGTCCACCGCCGTGGCGCCCTTCTTGTCTTTGTAGAGTTTCAGCTCGGCATCCGACACGACAACGATTTCCGGCTGAAGTCGGTCCGAGCTTGTGTCGCGCCGCCAGCGGGCCACGACCTTGGATTTCTCGCCAATTAGCCAGATCGGGGCGAGCGGGATGAAGTAGTCACAGCCCTCTGGTTTCACCTCCACGCAGTAGAGGTAAGCGTCGGCGCGTTCGCCGCGCTCGTTGTGCTCGATGCCCCATGTGGTGACCTGCCGGTCGGCGGCAGCCAGTGCCGCGGCCTGCACACGCATCACTTCTTCCTGCACGTTTTTGCCGCCCCCAAGCAGATGCAGGCTCGCCCAGGTAAGCAAGCCAGCAACGGGATTCAGGTCGGACCCGAAGGCATCGCAGCCAATGCGGGCCGCCTCAAACGGAATCGAGCCGCCGCCGCAAAAGCTGTCTCCCACGCGCGGCGTGTGGCCAAAGGCGCGCTGGCCAAGTTGCTCAACCAGTTCGGCAAGTTTCGTTGCCGTAGTTTCGAGGTGGCCATTGATTTCCGCCCAAGCGGCCGCTGTGGGGCCGTCGATATTTTCCGGGCGCTCGCAGTCGATCAGTCGTTCGGCGTAAGGCAGCGCATCGAAGGCCGCGCGCGTGCGCTTGCGCCGGGCGGCGGGCTTGCAACGCGCCCAGGTGCCGTCGTCGTCCATGGTGAGGATCTTGAGAAATATCTCGCGGTCTTTCTTCGCGTTGCTGGAGGCGGGCATCAACATGCCGACGATGGAGGCTCGCACCAGAATCAGCGGCTTGCGGCCCCACCATTTGCCGAGGCGGGTAAGTGTCTGCCCGTTATTCGCCTTGCGCTCCTTGTATGCCTCGGCCGACAGGCGGGCGATGGGAAACTGGGTTTCGATAAAGGCGGGCATGGGCAAGATTTAGGGGGCCACCGGCGTGGGTAGCTGGGGCGCAAGGTGCAGAAAGCTCAGTCCTGCAAAACGCTTGAAGTCGCTGTCAAAAGAGACCAGCCGGCACGCCGCGGTCATGGCGAAGGCGGCCAGGTAAGCGTCGGTCCAGAGGTGGTGTACGAAGGCGGGGGCGCAGGTCAGTGCACAGTAGGCGTCGTCAAGCTCCAAAGGCTCCGGCAGCCAGCGGATGATGGGCAGCGACAGAAATTGCCGGTAGGTGATCCAGGCTTCGTGCGGGCTCAGCGGGTTGGGCAGCGCTTTGGGCTGCGTGCTCAGGCGCAAAAAGCCGTTGGCGGTAACACGGCAAAAGGCGCGGCTGTGCACCGCGGCATCTGCCCAGTAATGGCTGGCAGCCAGGTGGTGGACGTGGCGCTTGTCAATCAACGCCAGCCAGACGTTGATGTCGGGCAGGTCGTTCACTGGCCCGATGGCTGGCCCGGCCTCTGGCCCAGCACGCGTTGGTATTGCGCCAGGTCTTCTTCCTCCAGGATGGCGTAAAGCTGTTTGTTGCTCAGGTAGGGGGTGACGGTGCCATCGGCCTCACGCGCGATTGGAATCGGGTAGGGCACTCGCTCACCAGCCACCGGCAACGGGGGGCGCCCGCGCATGGGGGCTGGCTGCGTGGACGCGCCATCCACCAGCCCGCGCTCTATGAGTTGGGTCACCAATTCCTTGAGCTTCAGGCCGCTGAGTGCGGCCTGCGCCTTGAGTTGGCGGAAGGTTTCGTCGGGTAAATCAAGTGTGGTACGCATAAAAACATTTTTACATCAAAACATGGATTCAGGCAAGCGGCTATCAGCCTCCGCCTCTCAAAGTGAAAGCGAAAGCTGTGAATGCCCCAGCAATTCGCGGCGCGCCTTGGGCGACAGGCCCTCGCCTTTGACAAACGGGTTGTCGGCAATGGCGGCGCGCAATGCCTTGCGCCATCCCAGGCCTTTCTGCATCGCCTGGCCGGTGGTGGCCACGGTCATGGTGTACAGCCACCAGCGCTCCTCGGGGGCCAGCGCCTCCCAGTTGTGCAGGGCGTTGGGGATGTCGTCGGGCGAGGCGTCTTCCACCGCCCAGCACAGAACGCACAGCTCCTTGCCGAGCGACGGATGCACCGGCACCGGCTTGGCCGGGTTTTTGAGAAACTTGGCGGGGGGCAGGCCGTTGGCGCGCAGGCGGCGATTGGCTTCGTCCCAGAACGCCGGGGCCAGCGCCATCCAGCGGTTGCGGTCGATGACCACCCTCAGCGACGCGTCGTTGGGTGATGGCGCATCCACCGCGCGCTCCCCCAGGTGGTCGATGTCGCTCCCCCTATGCTCGGTGATGCAAACCATTTCACTGCTCGCATTGCCCTTGGGGATGTCGATCAAAAAACCGTGCCGGGCTTCCTGGGGCAGAAAGCCCAAGCCGATGACCTTGCGCGTGGAGGACGGTGCGGCGCGTGCCATGCCTACTTGCCTGCGGTCTGGCTGACCTTGGCGGCGTTAAACGGCTGGTTGGTGGCCCGCAGCCAGTCGAGCAGCGCCTGCCCGGTGGGGAACGCAAGGCTGCCCGCCGTCATGCGCAGGCTGCCGCCGCTGACGATATCCTGCAGCCGCAAGGCGACGGATTTCACCGCGGCGGCGGCGTAGCCACCGTCCAGCGCGCCTGAATACTCGACGTTCTGCCGCCCATCGCTGCTCTCGGCCGTGAGGCTGATGTCGTGGGCCACCACCGCAACACCGCTGCTGGCGGCCTGCTCCAGCCGCTGGATGGTGTCCCACACCGCCGTGGTGTCGTCCAGCCTGGTCTGCTGGGTCCAACGGGCCGGCAGCGTGGGATCAACGGCGGGGCGGGCATCCGTTCCAGGCTGTGGAATCGGGATGCGGATGGTGTCGGAGTTCAGGTCGTAGCCGTTGGATACGGCCATGGCGCACACGATGCGGCACTTTGCGGGCACGCGAAAAACCCCGTCGTAGGTGGCGGTGCCCACGCTGGTGGGCGAGGAGCCATCGGTGGTGTAACGGATGGAGACGCTGTTGGCCTTGGGCAAGGCGAGCAACTCGACCTCAAAATGGTCGCCCCGGTTGTGCAACTGGTATTTGAGCCGGAGCTTGGCGGTCCATTCCTTCACCACGCTGACGCGGGCCATGTCGTCCGGGTCGTAGGCCAGAAAGCGGTAACGCAGACCCGTAGCCTCAAAACGCGTGGGCGTGGGCACCGGGCTGGACGCGCTGGTGGGGTCGGAGTCGCCGGTTTCATAGACAACCGCCGACGCATGCAGCGGTTCGACTTTCAAAAAGGTGTGGCCATCACCGTCGTCCTGCATGGAAAGCTCGCGAATGGACACTTCGGGAGCCGGCGGGGCAAACGGCCCCCGGCGGATGTGGTTGCCTTCCTCGCGCCAGATTCCACGGCGCAGACATTCAGCCTTGAGGTCATCAAGCGCCGATATTTTGTGCAGTGGCCAGTTGGTATTGACAGCGGCGGCACGCTTGAAGTCTGACCACAGGACGACTCTGGATTCCGCCGAGCCAAACAAGCGCGCCTCGGCCCGGGTGCGGAAGCTGTCGTCGTCGATCTTGGTGGTAAATTTTTGCGCCCCTTCAAGGGTATGGCGCAGCGTTGCTTCGCCACTCTGGTTGCCGGCAAAGGCGAGATCGATGCCGGTGGTTCGCAGCGCGGCATTGATCGACGGGTAGACAATCTGGTCGAAGGCTTCTTTCAGCGCGGCGGTGAATTGCAGGCCCACGCGGTCGCGCAGGGCATCGAGCGCGCGCCACTGCGGATCGTCGGCAGGCGTGCTCTCCGACTTGAGTTCGTCTTCGATGCTTTGCAAGGCACGGGTCTGGCGGGCCGAATCGAGCACTTTCTGGAAAGTGTCGCGCGAGCCGGTGAGAAAGAGCACGCGGTTCTTGTACTGCTGCTGCTCCCACCATGCCTGCCAGTCGGCGGAGATAGGCAACTGGTTGGCCTGGCCGCCGGGGCGCACGATGACGAGCGTGGTCTTTTCCTGCTCGACCTGCACCTCATCGGGTGGTGGCAGGATTTTGATGGCCTGGTAACAGTCGCGCAGCGAGGCGGAAAAGTAAGCTTCCAGGTGTTCGCGCAGCATCCGGTCCACGGTCTCGGCGTGCAGCGAGAGCGCCATGGAACGCAGCTTGGCCGCAAGGTTCTGCTGGTTCTTGAAGAACAGGCGCCCATCGGTGGAATTGTGCAGATACCAGGCACGCGTGGCCAGCTTGTCGAGCACGTTGGCCTTGAAGGTGGACAAATCGCGGCCGGGGCGCTGCAGGCAATCCACAAGCTGGTATTCGCGCAAGCCGTGAATGGCGCCCGGCGTGGTGGACAACGAAGCCACGAGGATCAGGCGAGCGGCGTCCGACGCGTCGGAGTTGCCGTTGACGAGGTCTATCTGTTCCACCTCGGCATCGCCGCCGTGTGCAATGTCGTGTGCGATGGCTTCACTGAGCGACGGGTTGATGGTGCGGACTTCAGAGGCGATTTCGTCCAGATTCAGATTGAGATCGTACGGGTGGATCAGGTCGATGTTGGCCGCCCTGCCCGACTTCCAGAGATTGGATACGACCATTTGCATGAGGCGAATGACGCCGCGGGTTTGTTGAAAGCCTTCGTTTTCCTTGAATTTGCCCACCAGTTCGCGCAGGTCGGGGTGAAACGGGTACGCATCGATGATGCGGGTGAACAATGCCTCGGGCGAGGTGGTGGTCAGGCCCATCCGCGCCGCCTCGCGCAGCGCCTCTCGGTACGCGCCGGCGACCTGTTTGATCTCCGGCTCCGCCGCCACTTGCTCGAACATGCGTTTGCGCAGAATGTGGTACAGCTCGTCGCCGTTCGGGTTGACCGGTGTGATCGGCACGGCGATGCGCCTCGACTCCGATGTGATGCCCTGGACGGCACGGTTGAATGCATCCTGCAGTCTGGATTGACCGACGCTGAAATTCGACCCGGCCAGATCGGACAGCACAAGGCACACGTTGTTCATGTCGGCAACCGCGATGAACAGGTTCGCCAGTGCGGCGGTGGTCACGACGCCCAGGTCGGCATTGCCGACCGGGACCGCGACGGCGTATTCCAGATAGGGAGGAAGTTCGTCAAGGAAGAGAACCAGCGGATCACTGCCGAGCAATTGTTTCCAGGCCTCCGGCCCTGGTGCGCTAAGCAAGGGTGAGACGTAGCGCGCGAATTGGTCAGCCCTGCCAAGTTGCTCGGCGATGGAACCCCAGATGCCACCAGCGGCATCGGTACTTCTTCCATTGAAGCCGGCCACGCGGCAGCGGGCAAGCTTGGGGGCTGGATTCTCCTCCCCCAGAACACTCTTTCGTAGTTCTGGGTCTTGCGCCAACAGCCCCAGCGCGATCATGCTGTGTGTCTTGCCACCCCCCATCGCCTGCGATAACAGGAACACCGAAGAGCCCGCGCCCGATCCACCCAGGTGCCGGAACGCCCGGTCCACCAGCGTGAGCATGCCGATGGTGAAGTAGTTCTCCTCGAAGAACTCGGGGCCGTTGACCTGCCCTTTGAGAAACGTGTCGAGGTTAAGAACGGTGGCGCGGCGGTCAGCAGCATGGACAGACGGCCGTGGTCTGCACAGGGCATGGATGCTCATGACTGGCTCGGTATGGGAGAGTGACAAAGCGTGGCTGTCTTTCCATTGGACATGATTTATCTCAATCGAAACCTGTCCTTGGACAGCGTCACGTAGCGTGGCCGGCGCGTGCCTCACCGGGGAATGTTACTTGATGGATTCATGTCGTTTCCCCTGATTTCTTCTCCTATTCCGGGTCCACGGGCAATCGGGTGCGCCGGGCTGGCCGGAATGAGCGCGAAGCGCGAAGGGAGGTTATCCCGGCGCGGCCGCCGATATCACCGGCGAGCACACCAGCATGTTCTTCTGTGAATGGAAAGCGGACAATCTACTTGCTACCGAATCGGACAGTTCTATTTACTGCCGTGGGCAAGATTCGTTGCCTGTCGGTATTTTTCACGGTAGCATGCTCCGCTCGTCTATACAACTTCGGAACTGGAAAAACCGCCATGAAAAAGCTGCTTGTATTGATCCTTGTCCTGGCCGCCGCGCTGGTGCTGCTGCCCACCGCGTCGATGGCCCAAACCAAGTCCAAACTGAACCAGATACTCGAACGCGGGACCCTGCGCGTAGGTACCACGGGCGACTTCAATCCGATGTCGATGAAGGACACCGCCACCAACACGTTGACCGGTTTCGACATCGAGGCCATGACGCAACTGGCCACCGACATGGGCGTCAAGATCGAGTTCGTTCCGGCCGAATGGGCGACGCTGGTCAACGGCATCGTGGCCGACCGCTTCGACATTTTTTCGGGCGCGTCGCTGAGCATGCGCGCGCCAAGACGGTGGCTTTTTCCAACCCCTACCTGTTCGCCGGAACGGTTCCGCTGATCAGCAAGAAGACACCCGGAAAATTCACCACGTGGGAGAGCATCAACAACCCCAACATCACGGTGGCGGTGCTGATGGGCACGGTGTTCGAGCAGCAGGCGCGCGCGCATTTCCCCAAGGCCAAGGTCCGCGCGGTGGAGAAACCCGCCACCGGGTACCAGGAGGTGCTGGCCGGGCGCGCGCAGGTCACGATCACCAGCAACGTCGAAGCCGCCACACTCATGAAGACCTACCCCGACCTGCAACAGGTCGGCGCGAGTTCCGAAATGCGCAACAAGCGCCCGTTCGCCTATCCACTGCCGCAGGGCGACGAGGTATGGCTGACCTTCGTGAACAACTGGATCTCGCTGAAAGAGGCCGAGGGGTATTTCGCCGCGCTTGAAGCCAAATGGCTGACGGCCAAAAAATAGCGCGGCGCTGTTCCTTTCTCGGTCTCGGCGCGCTGGCCGGGTGCGGGGGTGGTGCTTCGCAGGGCTCCGGTTACCACTGGGGCTGGTACATCTTCGATCCGCTGCAGGACAAGGGACAGTCCAACCTGCAGTTCCTTGTCGGCGGTGTCTGGGCTACCTTGTCGGTGTCGTTGTGCGCCATCGTGTTGTCGGTGGTGCTGGGTTCGCTGGTGGCGTTCGCCGGCTTGTCTCCCAGGAGGTGGCTCAACGGCATCAACCGCGTCTACGTCGAGTTGTTCCGCTCGGTGCCGCTGCTGGTCCTGCTGCTGTGGGTGTTCTATGGCCTGCCGGTGATCATCGGGCTGCAGCTCGGGTTGTTCGCCACCGGTGTGCTGGCGATGGCGATCAGCGACAGCGCGTTCGAGGCCGAAGTGTTCCGCGCCGGCATCCAGTCGGTTCCCAAGGGCCAGATCGAAGCCGCCAAGGCCCTGGGTATCACCTGGTACCTGCAGATGCGGCTGATCGTGCTGCCACAGGCCATCAAGGTGATCCTGCCGGCGCTGGGCAACCAGTTTGTCTATGTGCTCAAGGCCTCGTCGTTGATCTCGGTCATCGGCCTGCCGGAGTTGACGCGCCGGGCCAACGAGCTCAACGTCAGCGAATACCGGCCACTGGAGATCTACACGCTGCTGGTGGCCGAGTACCTGTTGCTGATCCTGGTGGTTTCCTGGCTGGTCAGGAAACTCGAGCGCCGCATGTCCACATCCCACTGACCATGATCCTGCACCGCACCACCTGGCCCGAGGTCGAGGCCTACCTTCAAACATCCCGGGGTGTCGTGATCCCGACCGGTTCGACCGAACAGCACGGCCCCACGGGCATGATCGGGACCGACAGTTTCACCGCCGAGACCATCGCCCACGCCATGGGCGAGCTGGCCGGGGCGCTGGTCGGGCCCACGCTTTGTCTCGGGCCGGCGCAGTTCAATCTCGGTTTTCCAGGCACGGTGTCGTTGCGGCCCACCACACTGATCCAGGTCATCATTGATTATGTGCAGTCGCTGGCACGGCAAGGTTTCCGGCACTTCTATTTTCTCAACGGCCACGGCGGCAATATTGCGCCAGCGCTGTGTGCGTTCCAGGAATTGCACGCCGACCACAGCCTGGCGCGGCACGCCGGGGCGGCGATCCACTGCCGCCTGCGCAGCTGGTGGAATTTTGCCGAGGTCAACGAGATCCGCCAGCGCCTGTACGGCGCCGGGGAGGGCATGCATGCAACACCCTCCGAAGTCGCGATCACGCGCCACCTGATGCCCGAGCAGAGCCAGCCCGACACGCTGGCGGCGCCGCCCAGCCTGGGCGCGGACTTCATGCGGCTGCACAGCGGGGACAACCACCCGGATGCGGCGGCGCACCGCGCGCAGTTTCCCGATGGCCGCGTGGGTTCGGACTCGGCGCTGGGACGCCCCGAACATGGCCGCGACCTGGTCGCCGCCGCGGCCGCCGCGGCGGCGCGCGATTACGCGGACTTCCTGGCCGGGGGCGAAGCGTGATCTTCTACGCCAGTGCGCTGTCGAGTTACAGCGCCAAGGTGCGCCTGGCGCTGTGTGTGAAGCAGGTCGATTTCGAAGAACGCGCGCCGCCCGGTGGTGGAGCGCGCGCTGGCGCCGTGGCGTGGCGCCACCCGCGCCTGGTTGAACCCGGAATCCTGATATGGCCATGCATGCAAGAGATCAGGTGGTGACCGTGTGCATACGACGTTCATGGCGTTGTTTGCGGCGGGTGCGGTTGGGCGTGGGGGTGGGGGTGGGGGTCGGGGTGGGGGTCGGGGTGGGCGGGACCAGGCCGGTGTGGCGCTCAGCTCCGCGGCTGTCCTCCGCCCTGCGGGCTCCCCCTTTTACAGGGACTTCCCACGAAGTCAAGTAGCGGC
>JANLQZ010000087.1:0-3580 GCA_031368125.1 Betaproteobacteria bacterium | reverse complement strand
GGCACCGGTCGGGACCGGCGTCGGATCCGGCAACACGACACGCCATGCCACGCCCGGGAATCCGGGCCCTGCCGGCATGCCACCCGGCAGTGGCGCATCACGCACCACCTGCAGCATGCCACAGCGTTTTACCAGGTCGGCCCTGACCCACGGGCTGTGGTCAAAACGCCCGTCGATCAGCACCAGCGGCTGGTCGGCAAACTGCAGCGCCAGCGCCCCGGCCAGCGTCACCGGACCGGAAACGACGCAGATGCGGCCGCCATGCAGCGCCGCACGTGCCGGCGCTTCGATCTGCCGGGCCAGGGCCTGGCTGTCGAAGTTTCTCCAGTACGGGTCGCGCAGCGCCGCCGGTCCGTGCGCGGAGGTGTAGTGGCTCCACAGCAGCAGCAGCGCCTGAACGATCACGAACACGGTCGCCGCAGCACCCAGGGGTACGCGCCGCCACTGGTCGCGCAGGCCGGTCAATTCCATCGCGGCGGGCACCGCGAACAGCAGGAACGGCGAGCCCCACCGCATCTGCAACGACGCGCCCGTGCCCAGGCCAACCAGGGCCATGAACAGCAACGGGACCACCCCCCACGACAACAGCAAGGCGCGGCCCGCGTCGCCGTTGGTCGGACCACCGGTTGCCGACCCCGACCACGGCGGCGCGCCGACGCGACGGCGGGCCAGGTACAGCGCGGCAGCGAGCACCAGCCAGGCCGCGAGTGAGCGGTTCAGGAGCTGGTCGGCGAGCCAGTTCGACACATCCAGCACTCGGTCCAGCGGACCGAGATGGGCGCCCAGCGAGGTTTCGAGCGCATAACCGATCGGTCCGAAATCATGGGTCCGCAGCCACTGCAAGTGCGGTACGGTGATCAGCAGGGCCACCAGCGCGCAAAGCATCAATCCGCGGCGGTGCCGCGGATCGCGCCATCCGCGTTGGGTGCCCCAGAAGACCAGCACAGAAGCCACGGTGACGGCGATCTGGTACTTGGTCAGCATGCCCAGGCCGAGCGCGATTCCAAGGGCCACCCACCAGCGCTGGCGCCCGGAACTGAACGCCTTCCAGCACAACGCGGCGCTGAGGGTCGAGAAAAACGTCAGCACCGTGTTGTGGTTGTAGGCATGCAGCCGCATGTTGTAGTACGAAATACACAGCGCCGCGAATAACGCCAAAGCGGCGTAGCGGTGCCCCCGAAGTCGGGCCACGATCCGCCAGAACAGGTAAAGCGAACCCAGGTTGAGCAGCACCGCCAACAGGTAAGTCGTCGACACCTGCGCCCCGAAGAACTGCGCCGCCAGCCAGAACAACCAGGTTGGCAACGGCGGGTGTTTGTAGTAGCCCCATTCGAGCGAGCGCATCCAGCTCAACTGTTCGATGTTGTCGGTCGGTGGTGAAAGGCTGGTGTAGGAGAGATGCGACAACCAGACCGCCGCGAAAATGGCCAGCAGCAGGCACACCCATAAGTCAGGACCGGTGCGCGCGACGGTGGCACGCAACCATGTGTTCAGTGGTGCTGCCGGCAGCCGCGTCGGCGGGTGGCCCGGCCTGCCGTGGGCCGAATACGCTTGTGCGCCTTCGGTCGCGGCGTGACATGAGCCGACGCCGCCCGACTCGTAGTCCTGTACGCGCGCGGGGCTACCGTTCATAGGACCGGGTGGATCTTGCGGGTCGCGAGCGGGACCAACCCCGCCAGCCAGGCGCTCGCAATGCCAATACCGGCACCCGCCAGGACATCGCTCGGAAAATGCAGTCCCAGGCAAACCCGGCTCCAGGCAATCAGGCTGGCGAGCCCCAAAGCGCCCAGTGCC
Organism: Betaproteobacteria bacterium; assembly: GCA_031368125.1. Lineage (GTDB taxonomy): Bacteria > Pseudomonadota > Gammaproteobacteria > Burkholderiales > Burkholderiaceae_C > CAISIP01. The sequence continues at coordinate 1,786 of JANLQZ010000087.1, read as the reverse complement.
AGCAGGCGCCGCTGCGTGGACCATGCCAGCGTGGCGCCGAATGCGAACGCCACACTGGCGTGTGTGCTCGGGAAACCGGCAGACTGGGAGTGGCTAAGCCAGGCCGTGCCGATACCGACGGAAAACGGCCTTGGCATCGGAAAGAAATGCTGCCCCAGGCGGGCCAGCAGCCAGGCGACCAGCATCGCGCACAACACGCGCAGCACACAGCGCTGTATGCGCGTATCGCCCACCACGAACGCGCCGATGGTTCCGGCGACCAGCCACTGCGGCAATTCCTGCGACGCGAAACGGGCCAGTGGTACCAACCAGGCGGGCGAGGTGGTGGTCGCGTTGACCCACAAAAACAACAGGTTGTCGAGCTCGAACATGGTGCGGATCCTTGGTGGCGGCCGCCCGACTATGCGCCCCGAACATTAAGGCAAGCTGAAGGCCTGCCGGTCAGGGCGCCACGCGTCTCCCCCTGGCGAGCCGCGCGCGCACCGGACTGTGCTCGAGCACGATGTACGTCGTGCCGGCGATGACCCAGCACAACCACGCCGTCCACAAGGTGTGGCTCAGGTAATGTGCGCCACGCACCTGCTGCGCCAGGCCGATCGTCAGTCCAGCCAGCAATGTGACGACCAGCCAGAGTACCGCCGCCAAGCGCGCCTTTTCGCGCAACCAGAAGTAGCCCGCCATGAAGCAAAAGGCGGCCGACGCGTGGCCGGCTGGAAAGCAGCGGCCCACGCCGCCATCCGCCACGCCCCAGGCCCAATGGGAAACATAGGTTGCCGGGCCGCCGAACTCCTTCAGGTCCCATGGACAACTGGTCTGGCTCCAGCTCTTCACGACCCATATGACCGATACGCTCATCACGGCCACCGCCAGCAGATTGACCCGTTCGCGCCGCGTGAGCAGCCGCAAGGCGCCAAGCGGCCACCATATGGCGAGCAACAGCGCGAACTGCATTAGCCACGCCACGCGCCGGGCCGCGTGGTGCAGGATCGACGCATACAGCCAGTGGTCGCGCAATGGGAAACCGGTGGAGGTACCGAACCAGCGGGCCAAGGCCAGGTCGACACCAAGCAGGTCCCAGGCGGCAATCAAAATGAAAAACGCCAGGGTCCACAGGCCGAGCCGGAAATAATGCTGTCGGGACATGGAGTACAGGGCGTGGCTGACCATCGATGGACAAGAAATCGAGGATACACGCAGTGGCGCGGACGGTGTTTGTGCCTGAGCGGCCGCTTTGCACAGTAAAATTTGTCCAGTTGCGCGACGGTTAACAAAGGCATGGCCGCATCACGTGACAGCAACACCTAAATCTGGGGGATTCACACCATGGCACTCGTCTCGATGCGCGAGCTGCTGGACCACGCGGCCGTCAACGGCTACGGCATTCCGGCGTTCAATGTCAACAATCTGGAGCAGGTGCAGGCGGTGATGTGGGCCGCCGAGGAAGTCGGCGCCCCGGTGATCCTGCAGGCCAGCGCAGGCGCGCGCAAGTATGCGGGCGAGGCGTTCATCAAGCACCTGATTTCGGCCGCCGTGGAGAGTTACCCGCGCATCCCGCTGGTGATGCACCAAGACCACGGCCAGAGCCCGGACATATGCCAGAGCGCCATCAACCTCGGATTCAGCTCAGTCATGATGGATGGCTCGCTGATGGCCGACGGCAAGACCATCGCCAGCTACGACTACAACGTCGAGGTCACACGCAAGGTGGTGGACATGGCGCACGCCACCGGCGTCACGGTCGAGGGTGAACTGGGTTGCCTGGGGTCGCTGGAAACGATGCGCGGCG
>JANLQZ010000708.1:0-5143 GCA_031368125.1 Betaproteobacteria bacterium | reverse complement strand
CGCGCTGGCCGCCATCGCCGGCGTATTGGCCGCGCCGGTGATCCAGGTCACGCCGCTGATGGGTTCGAACCTGATCATTGTGGTGTTCGCGGTGGTGGTGATTGGCGGCATGGGGTCGATCCTGGGGTCGATCCTGACCGGCGTCATGCTGGGGCTGGTCGAGGGCTTGACCAAGGTCTTCTATCCCGAAGCCTCCAGCATCGTGGTGTTCGTGATCATGGCCATCGTGCTGGTGATCCGCCCGGCCGGGCTGTTTGGCAAAGAGGCATGACGTGAGCTCCACTGCAACACCCGCATCCACCGGTGCCGCCCTGACGATGCCCACCCGCCGTATTGGCCAGTTCGCCTGGCTGGCCGTGCTGGTCTTTCTGCTTGCGGCGCCCTTCATTGGCGTGTACCCGGTGTTCATGATGAACGCGCTGTGTTTTGCGATCTTCGCCTGCGCCTTCAACCTCCTGCTGGGCTACACCGGCCTGCTGTCCTTCGGCCATGCGGCCTTCATGGGGTCGGCCGCCTATGTCACCGGCTGGCTGGTGCGCAGCGCCGCTTGGTCGCCCGAACTCGGTGTGCTGGCGGGCACCGCCATTGCCGGCGCCATCGGCCTGGTGGTGGGCTTGATCGCGATCCGACGCCAGGGCATCTATTTCGCCATGATCACATTGGCCATGGCGCAGATGATCTACTTCATCTGCCTGCAGGTGCCGTTTACCGGAGGCGAGGACGGATTGCAGGGGGTGCCGCGCGGCCGGCTGTTCGGGCTGCTGCCACTGGGCAACGACCTGGTGATGTACTACGTGGTCCTGGCGGTTTTCGTGGCGGTCTTTCTGGCCATCGTGCGCATCGTGCATTCGCCCTATGGCCAGGTGCTCAAGGCGATCCGCGAAAACGAGCCGCGCGCTGTTTCACTCGGTTATGACGTCGACCGCTACAAGCTGCTGGCTTTTGTGCTGTCGACCGCGCTGGCCGGCCTGGCCGGATCGATGAAGACGCTGGTGCTCGGTTTTGCAACCCTGTCCGATGTGCACTGGTCCCTGTCCGGCGAGGTGGTCCTGATGACCTTGCTGGGTGGCATGGGCACCTTCGCCGGACCGGTGGTCGGCGCGGTCACCATCATCGGCCTGCAGAACTTCCTGGCCGACCGGGTCGGCTCCTGGGTGACCGTGATCATCGGCGCCATCTTCGTGTTTTGCGTGATCGCGTTTCGCCGCGGCGTCGTCGGCGAATTGCTGGCCTGGCTGCAGCGGCGCCGGCAGGGGTAAGGGCGGCACCGCGGACCCGCACCGGTCCATGAGTTGCCTGCCCCACCTCGGCGCGAGCGTCGAGACCTGCCACACATCAGTCCTTCCTTCGGCGCGATGGGCGTTGCGCCGCCCACGCACTGGATCACCACGAGCTTGGACCCCCGACCTCGACCTGTGCCTGGCAATGGCCCCGCGGGACAGGATCGCGCCGCTGGGCGAGAAGGCCGGCCACGGCCGCGAGGTCGCGCACACGCTGTGAACGTATTGCCAGCACACGCTGGTATCACTGGCTCGTGAGCGCATAAACCATGTCCCCCACGAAACGTCGGAACGACTCGTCTTCGACAAACTGCTTGTAGACCTGGGTGCGGGCGTCGTCGAGGAGCTTCTTGGTGGCCAGCACAGCCTTCTTGGTGGGCTCCAGCACCGCGTCCATGCGGCGCAACACGTACATCGGCAGGATGACGTCCGGGTATTTGCCGCGCTTGAACAGGTCGTGCAGAACGTCGTCGGCGATACCCCAGATGAAGGAGACGATATTGTTGTGGGTGGCTTGGTCCACTGTGGGGATTGCTCCGTTGTTCTCATTCTTGGCCGGCGACACAATTAGACTGGGTAGCGACCGGCGATAAGGGTGCCCGCAGCTGGTTGAATGTACTTACTGCATGAGGGAACTGCTCGGCGTGGAGCTCGTCGCGCTGAGGTGCCGGCCGACGCGGTCACGAGTGTGCTTGTGACTTGATCTGCTTAACGCGTCATGCGATGTAAACGCCATTTGCATTGCCGCTGGTGCCCTGGGGGGGGATGGTGATCGGATTGCGGCCCGCCTTCGCGCTGGCGATGACCATGCCCTCGACCGCGAGCCGTTCCGTTTCGGCGGCGAGGTCGGCCTGCGTCCGGGCGAGTCGAACCGCCAGCACCAGGTCGCACGCTCGCCAGTTGTCGCACGCCCATCCGGTCAGGGTCGAATTCCAGCAGGGCAGGTCTGCGAGCGATGCAGTGGGGCTTGCAAACCCATCGTTCGACCCGGTTTCGTATGCCGCGCCATGACTCAGAATATTGCAGTTCAAAGATCAGCGGCAGACGGTCACGCGGCCGGAGATGCATGAGCAAGCTGGGTCCGCGCCCGATGCATATCGTGTATATTTAAAGCGACGCTTTGAATATACGCACAATGTACCCTCGCCTATGTGCTGATCGGTTACGACATCTGGCCCGGCAATTTCCGGCGGTGCTGATACTCGGCCCGCGCCAGGTGGGCAAGACGACACTTGCGCGGCAAAGCTTTCCCCAGTTGCCGTATCTGGATCTGGAAGATCCGGCAACCCGGATGCTGTTCGTCGATGATCCCCGGTTTCAACTCGGCGCGCGTGATGCGAATGGCCTCATCCTGGATGAAGCGCAGCGCGTCCCGGAATTGTTCGAGGCGCTGCGTGGCGCCATTGACGCCGATCGCCAACGCATGGGGCGTTACATCATCTTGGGTTCGGCACAACCCACGCTGGTGCGCAGGGTGGCCGAAAGCCTGGCTGGGCGGGTCGGCATACTGGAACTTGATCCTCTGACACTGGCAGAAACGCGCACCGATGCCACCCTGGCCGTCGATTACCAGGCGCTTTGGCTCAGCGGGGGCTTTCCCGATGCTTTGGGCGCGGCCGGGCGCGGCGGTGATTTTCGTGATTGGTGGGAAGCCTATCTGCGCACTTATGTCGAGCGTGATCTGCCGGCGCTCGGCGTCAGCGCCGATCCATTGCTGATGCGGCGGCTGTTGACCATGCTGGCGCACGCGCAGGGCGGCATGGCAAACCTGAGCCAGTTCGCTGGCGCGCTGGGGGTTTCCCAGCCCACGGTGCATCGGTATATCGACATCCTCGAACAAAGCTTTCTGCTGCGCCGTCTGTCGCCCTATTTCCGCAACGTTGGCAAGCGGCTGGTCAAAGCGCCCAAACTCTACCTGCGCGACACCGGCCTGCTGCACCATCTGCTCAACATCGGCAGCCACGCGGTGCTCGACAACCACCCGATACGTGGCGCCAGTTGGGAAACCTTCGTCCTGGAAGACGTGTTGCGCCGGGAAAGCGTCCTCCATCCCCACAGCCAGGCGCACTTCTGGCGAACGGCTGGTGGCGCTGAAGTCGATCTTTTGCTGGAACGCGCCGACGGACTGCATGCACTGGAGATCAAGACCGCGCGAGCGACGTCACCCCAACTGGCGCGAAGCTTGCGCGCCATTCTTGAGGATACTGGCGCGCTCAGTGCTACCGTCATTGACCAGGGGCCAGGGACGGACCCCTTGGCACCAGGCATAACGCGGCGCGGCTTTGGCCAGTGTTGGGACTGGTTGCCGTAGCCGGCCATCGAGCCGGTCTGAAACTGCCCGCGCGATGGCCAGGCCCGGGTCAGTATTTTGCGATTCAGGTAAGAGCCTGGAGCCGGACTCGTGTCACGTCAGTCGAAGAGCTGGTTGATCGGGTTGATACCAGACACTGATCAACGAGGCATTGAAGCAGGCGATGCAGGCCGAGACCATCGAAGAAGTCGTACCCAAGACCGTTCGCGAGGAACTGCAGCGCGGGTGAGAGCCGACCGCCATTCCAGATCTGGGTTTTGTGTGGTCCAGCACAGCGCCCAAGAGCCCCGCAAACCCGGTGTATTCGGGGCTTTTTGGCCGACCTTCCGTGGCTTGCCTGGGCGCTCCGCAGGTGGTGAGCGTGGCGGCCGTGACCAGGGGCTGGTTCCGCATCGTACGGACGTGCGCGCGGCCGACATGGGTGCGATCTTCAGCATCGAGCAACGCGTCGACAAAAATCATCCCATCGATTCAGGCCCGGCCATCGCGACTGCCGCCGTCCCCTTGGATGCCGCGATCCATTCTCCTGCGTCGCCCGGGAAACGCGATGTTGCGCTCGACCCACGTCCTGAACCTGAGTGCCGTCGGTTCATTCACCTTGCCCAGGTGCGTGACCAGGGCGTCGTCGCGAAGATGGGCCTGGGCGGGGGTGCCCATCAACCTGAACTTCTGCCCGTAGGTGGCTGAAAGCGCGCGCTCGGCGGCCATGGCCGTCACGACGCGGCGCACGTCGGCCAGGTTGACCCACCGGCAGTGTTCCTCGTCTTCAATCACGTGGATCGTGATGTCCCTGAACACAAAGTGCTGCCCGTGCACCGGCAGCCAGAAATGGGCACGTACCCGGTGTCGGATGTTGGACGCCAGCACGATCAACGGGTGCGCGATGGCTGCGCCCAGAAGCGGCGAGGTCATGAGCAAGGCTGCCTTGCCGAAGTAGTAGCCAACCAGAGCATAGGCGCCGGCACACAGGGCGATCTGGACCATCGGGCTTCCGAGCCATTGCTTCATGTGTAGTCGCTCCGCAATCTGCCAGCCGACGAAACTTCCGCTCCGGCAGCCCCACCGTGCGCGCCTTGCGCGCCCCGGCAACTGCCAAGCGCGGTTTTACCACCGGCGCAGGCGACACGAGCATGTCATCGTGGATTTTTGCCGACACGTGCAACTCAAGGATGCGTTGGTCCGGGCCGGTCTTGCACGGACCGGTCACACGCGGCGCGACGGCGCAGCCCCCCGGGCGCCGGCATTGGATTAGACTGCCACACATGCCGAGCGCAGCGTCCGCGGCGCGGTATCCCTGAACCCTAGTTAACCGGAGGTCTGAATCATGGGCTGGCATCGCAAGCTGTTGAGAGTGAACCTGAGCGCGGGCACCTGCGTGTCCGAGCCGTTGAACATGGCCTGGGCCGAGAGCTTTCTGGGCCAGCGCGGGCTGGCCACCAGGTACCTGATGGACGAGATCGACCCCAAGGTCGACCCGTTATCGGAGCACAACAAGCTCATCATCGCCACCGGCCCATTGACGGGCACGATGGCCTCGACCGGCGGGCGCTGG
>JANLQZ010000681.1:0-3264 GCA_031368125.1 Betaproteobacteria bacterium | reverse complement strand
CCGTAGTGCGTTACGGGAAGGCCGCCGGGGTGCCGACTCCGGTACATGACGTCGCCTACCGCGTGCTGAGTCTTTACGCGTCCGGCGGGCCGGCGCAATCGCCCGCAGGCTCCGTTATGCCCACACCCAACCCCCCATGAGGAGCCGTCATGCCCCGATTCGATAACCGGGTTTACCTGATTTCCGGAGGCTCGCGCGGCCTCGGCGAAGCGCAGGCCCGACAAATAGTGGCCGAAGGTGGAATGGTCGTTATCGGGGATGTACTGGTGGACGAAGGCAAGAAGTTGGCACACGAACTGGGCGAGGCCTGCATCTTCCATACCCTGGACGTCACCAGCGAGGCGCAATGGGACCAGGCGGTGGCGCAGGCCGAGCGGGTTGGCATGCTGCATGGCCTGGTGAACAACGCCGGCGTCTTCACACCGCTGCGGATGATGGACACCGACGTTGCGCAATTTGAGCGCCACATGCGCGTCAACCAGCTAGGCACCTTTCTGGGCATGCGGGCGGTGACGCCGGCACTCGAACGGACCGGCAGCGGATCAATCGTCAACATTTCTTCTGCCGCCGGCTTGCGCGGCCGGCCGAACGCATTTGCGTACACGGGGACCAAATGGGCTGTGCGCGGCATGACGAAGTCTGCGGCGCTGGAACTTGCAGACAAGAATATCCGCGTCAACTCGGTCCACCCTGGACAAATCGACACGGACATGCTCAGAGTGCGGGGAGTCGAAGAGAACCAGCGCCAGATCCAGCGCATCCCGATGAAGCGCATGGGCACCGCGGGGGAAATCGCGAAGCTGGTGCTGTTCCTGCTCAGCGACGACAGCAGCTACATGACCGGGTCGGAGGTTGCGATCGACGGCGGAGTAACGCTGTGATGGATCACCTGGAGAGTGCGGCGTCCCGGACCTGACTGCATCGTGATCTGGCGCGCGTTTTTTCACGCGACCCGGGGCGCCGCCACCGCTGAGACTATCCGTTTGCTCTATCTTGCGAACGATGTTGGGACAGACAGCAAGACGGGGCGCCAGGCCCCGTTTTTACTCGATACTTGGCGCAGTGGACGGGACTCGAACCCGCGACCCCCGGCGTGACAGGCTGGCGCCAGAAGTGAGCATTGACGCCACTTTCCGGCCTGTTCGGTATTCCAAGAATCACCGGCCAGAGGCAGATTTTTCCCAGGGCGCTACGGCGCGTATTCCAAAGTTTTGCTTGGCCAAAACTGCTACGCAATGCAATGACGAGGCCGTTGCCCGACAGCGTCTTCGCGGTGCGCAATAGGTTGCCAGGTTGCCGACCGGTTGCCCTGTTCAAGTTCGTTGGATCCACGCCGTACCGCACGCATTCCGGGTTTTGCCACCCTGCGATGGCCGGGGCCTGCGGCCGCTACGGACGGCGGTTGATGAGCCCGGTGGCCATCGCCGAATAGTTCCTATATTTCGTCGAACTATTGAATTCGACGAATAAACGGAACATACTCCAGCCATGCTTCCCGACACCCACACCCAGCGCGTCCTCAATCTGGCCAGCCAGAAAGGGCTGCTGCGCGCCAGCGATCTGGACGCCATCGATGCGCCCCGGATCGTCCTGACGCGCCTGACCACTGCTGGTCTGCTGGAAAAGATCGGGCGTGGCCTGTACCGCCTGCCGGACTCCCAGGGGTCCGAACACGAGAGTCTGGTGACCGTCGCCACCAAGGTGCCTCAAGCCGTGTTCTGCCTACTCACTGCCCTGCAGTTCCACGAATTGACCACCCAACTGCCACGCCAGGTCTGGATTGCCATGCCGCGCGGCAGTCATGCTCCACGGTTCGACTATCCGCCTGTCAAGATGGTGCAGTTCACGGGCGAAGCCTTCACGGTAGGCGTCGAGGAACTTGAACGCGATGGCGTGAAGCTGCGCGTGTACGGCGTGGCAAAGACCGTGGCTGACTGCTTCAAGCACCGCAACAAGATCGGCCTTGACGTGGCGCTGGAAGCACTGAAGGACGCCCGGGCCCGCAACAAGGCATCGGTCGATGACATCTGGCGTTTCGCCAAGATCTGTCGCGTGGCCAACGTAATGCGGCCCTATCTGGAGAGCATCGGATGAGCCCCGCCAATCCCAACGTCGCCGCGTCTGTCCGTGCGCGCCTGCTCAACGTTGCCAAAGCGCAGGGTGTCGATTTCAATCAGGTACTGGTGCGATTCGCGCTGGAGCGCATCCTCTACCGCATGACCCAATCGCGGCATGCGGACCGCTTTCTGCTCAAGGGCGCGCTGCTGTTCACGCTCTGGTACGACATGCCACATCGGGCCACACGCGATGCCGACCTGCTCGGCTTCGGCCCCAGCGATTTGGCTTCTGTCGCCGAAACTTTTCGGGACATCGCAGCCGTGCCGGTAGACGACGGCATTGCATTTGACCCCGCCTCCGTGACGGTCGAGGAAATCCGCAAGGCAGTCGGCTACGGCGGCGTCAGGGTGATCATTGCAGGCGAACTGGCAAAGGCGCGCTGCAAGACGCAGATCGACGTTGGCTTTGGCGACGTCGTCACACCGGCGCCCGTCGATTCGGTCTATCCGGTGCTGCTGGATGACCTGCCCGCTCCCAAGCTGCGGGCCTACCCTACGTACACGGTCATCGCGGAAAAGCTCCACGCCATTGCCCTGCTGGGCATCACCAACAGCCGCCTGAAGGACTACTTCGACCTGTCGGTGCTGCTGGAACGAGAAACCCTGGACACCGATTTGCTGACCCAAGCGATCAAAGCCACATTCGAGCGGCGCGGCATGGCTGTGCCCGATGCGTTGCCGATTGGACTGTCGTACGAGTTCGCACACGATTCCTCGCGGCAATCGCTGTGGCTCGCATTTCTCAAGAAGAACGGGCTAACGCCTGAGTCCCTGCCTGCCATCGTTGGTCAGTTGCGATCTGCCTTGGCACCGGCGTTGAATCAGGCCGCTCGTTGACAATCGACTCGTGGAACAGCAGTGCATCCATTGCCACGCTCAGCGGACACACCGGGGAGATTTGACAGCGCGGCGGCTATTCGCGTCTGACTGGCTCGGATGGCATTGCAGCCAATCCCGTTCCGGATTTATATTCCAATGCTATCAAAAAAATAGCATTGGAGCCTATGTTTGTGGCGGAGTGGACGGGACTCGAACCCGCGACCCCCGGCGTGACAGGCCGGTATTCTAACCAACTGAACTACCACTCCTGGTAGCTAACGTTTGCTCTTGCGAGCCAAGTCACCTGCCCTTTCAGGCTGGCCGTTAA
>JANLQZ010000583.1:0-3925 GCA_031368125.1 Betaproteobacteria bacterium | reverse complement strand
CCAGGGCCGCGTTCGCGTCGACGATCAGCACTTCGGCCCCGGCCGCCGCAAACAGGCGCGCCACCTGCGCACCCATGCCGCTGGCCCCGCCGGTCACGAGCGCGGTGAAATTGCTGAAATCGAAACTGATGTTTTTCATGGCCGTCCCGGAATTTGCCAATCGTTGGTCAACGCCAGGCCATGCCGCCTGGAATCCGGCCCATCATACTGACCGGCCACGGTCGGCTGGATATGCGAATGCGACCCGGCGCTGGTCAGGATCCTTCTGCCGCGCGCGCGTGTTCCTGCCGCCAGCGCGCGCACCAGGGCGCAAATTCGCTGGCCGGCATCGGTCTGGCCATGAAATATCCCTGCGCCTCGTCGCACGCGAGTTCCTTGAGCTTGCCCCAGATCAACGCGTTCTCCACGCCTTCGGCGACGACCGTCAGGCCGAGGTTGTGCGCCAGGTCGATGGTGGAGCGCACGATCTTGGCATCGTCCTCGTCGTTTTCCATGTTCATGACAAAGGACTTGTCGATCTTCAACTCGTCCACCGGCAGCCGCTTGAGGTACGCAAGGGATGAATAACCGGTGCCGAAGTCATCGATCGACAGTTTGAATCCGAGTTCCGACAACCGGTTGAGCGTGGTCTGCGCACGTTGCGGATCGTCCATGATGGCGCTTTCGGTGATCTCCAGGCAAAAACCGCGGGCAGAAACGCCGTTGCGGGCCAGTATGGCGGCCAGACGCGAAGGGAACTCGGGATCGAGCAAGTCGCGGGTAGAGAGATTGATCGAAATGCGCAATGGCGTACCGCCGCGCTGCAGGCCCTGGTGCAGCCGTCCCACCTGTTCGAACATCCACAAGGTCAAATCCCGCACAAAACCGGTCTGCTCGGCAAATGCAATGAACTCCAGCGGTTGCACCAGACCACGTTGCGGATGTTCCCAGCGCACCAGCGCCTCGGCCGCCACGATGGCCGAGTCCGCCAACGCGATCTTGGGTTGCAGGAACAGACGCAGTTCGCCGTGGTCCAGTGCATGGCGCAACTCCGACAGCAGGGACAGGGTCTGGGTGCTGGCCGCGTCCGCCGCCGGGTCGTAGAGCTGAATACCGGTCGCCTTCTTTTTCGCGCCGTACATGGCAACTTCGGCCCGCGACAACAGGGCATCGGCATCGGTGGCGTGTTGCGGCCAGCACGCGATGCCGATGCTGGCACTCAGGTCCACCGTCTGGTCGTGGAACGCGAGCGGCTGCTCGAAGGCCTTGGCGATACGCTGGGCCACCGCCACTGCGCCTTGCGCGTCGCTTTGGGTCAACATGACCGCGAACTCGTCGCCACCCATGCGTGCGACCATATCCCCGGATATCAGGTCCTGCTGGGTCAGGCGTTTGGCCACCGCAACCAGCAACCAGTCGCCGAAGGAGTAGCCAAGCACGTCGTTGACATGTTTGAAGCGGTCGATGTCCAGCATCACCACCGCCACCTCCCCCTTGCCCATTTCAGCGACAGCCCCCAGGCTTTCGATCTCCTGGCGCACCGCCTCGCGAAAACGCACCCGGTTCGGAAGACCGGTCAGCCGGTCCCAATAGGCCAGTCGCCGGACTTCGGCCTGCCGGGCGCCAATGCTGATGCGCATTGCGTCGAATGCCTTGGCCAGGTTACCGATCTCGTCGTGCCGGTCCAGATGGGCCATCGGCATGTCGTAGTGCCCCTGACCAAGGGTTTTCGTCGCGTCCACCAGTGCGCGCAACGGAGTGGTCACGCGCCGGGCGGCAAACACGCTGCCAACACCAAACAGCACCACTCCCAGCGCGGTGATCCAGGCCAGCGCGACCTGGGCCTGGCGAAACGGCGCCACCACGTCGTTGACGGAACGCAGCAACAAGGTGTGCACACCGCCGGCGCCGGAATCGAGTTTGACAAAGCGTGCAATCAGGCGGTCGCCACTGACCGGCAACTCGTGCACGTCACCGGCAATTGCCTGCAGCGTCAGCAAGGCATCGGCGGACAGGGTGGTCACGACCACCGTCGCGTTTTCACCGCCGGGCTGGCTGTAAACGGCAAGATGCAGGTCCGAGATCGCCCGCATGTCGTCCACCAGTTTCTGGCTGATCGGAAAACCCATCAGCACCCAGCCCACCGGTACCGGCGCGCGCAGGGGAACCATCACGAACTGGTACGGCACCCGCCCGACCAACCCGATCTGGCTGCCCTGCGGGTCGCGCGACAACGGACCGGCCAGTTGGCGCACCACCGGTGCCAGCTCGGCGGCGTTCAGGCCCTCGCCGACCGCGCGCAGCGCCATGCTGGTGTCCATCAGCGCGGTCACGGTGGCCCCGATGCGCGCGCCGTTGTTCTCCAGCGCGGACCGGATGGTCTCGGTATCGCCGGTATTGACCGCCGAACGAAAACCGAAGTCGGCCGCCAGCAAACTCGCTCCCTGGCCGAGTTTTTGTGCATTCTGGTCCAGCAGCCTGCGCCAGACCCGTTCACCGACAACCAACTCCTGTGCGACCTGGCGCCGCGCGCTCTGGTCGATGCTGATGCTCACCACACTGAATACCGCCGCCTGCACCAGCAACAGCAACAGCAGCGACAAGGCCGCAATACGCGAGGACAGACCCCAGCGGTCCGGCCGCCATTCGATTTTCATGGCGAGACGCCGGCCAGCCGCACCGTGGTCGACGTGTCGGCCGGCCCCACCACCAGCGGCTGGTCGGTCGCGGCGGCGCCAACCGGCAGGCCCGGATGCCAGACCCGCATCCGGTAGGCACCCGCCGGCACGTTGTTGAGCACCACCGTACCGGCCTGGGCGCTGCGCCCGTAATACGGGGTCTCGACCACCACCACCCAGGCTGCCATGTTGTCATGGATATTGCAGCCCAGAACGGCGATGCCAGTCTTGTCGAAAACCACCGGATTTGCCTCTTTGCCGCTGTACAACTTGAGCTCGAAGGTCTTGGCGACGGAAAACGAGTAGACGTGGTGGCGGACCGTGTCATGGTTGGGGAAATAGACCGAACTGCCGACCGGCACCACCAGTACGCGGGGGACAAACTGCTTGTTGATCTGCGCCATCTGCTCGCCCGGCGCGGGCTTGGCCAGCAAGCGCGCCTCGCGTGACTCCAGATAAACCACCGCCTCGGGCAAATTCTTGCCCGCCCCGTCCTGTACCTGAACCTGCACGGTGGCCGCCAGAACCGGCCCGAGCGCCAGTGCGAGAACACCCAGGCTGCGCGAGTTCGGCTTCATGTTGCGGCGGGCGGAGCCATCCCGGGTTTATACACGTGACCCCGGCTTGCGAGCCGGTGGCTAGAACAGGTACCGAAGCTGCATTGAAAACATGTAGCCGGACTGGCCGTAGATCGATCCCTTCAACAACGCGGCCTGGTATGCCACCGAATCGGACGCACCCACTGGCAGCGTGCCATACACCATCGGCCCCATGCGGTGCGATTGCCGCGCCCGCGGTGCCCAGTGGTCCCATTCGCCCAGTTCGCCAAAACCCTGCAAACCGAACTGGAACTCCGGCTTCCAGCGGTACTTGGCCTGCCACTGGTATTTCAGCAGTGCCGGTGTCGACGCAGCCGTGCCGAACGCGCGCTCGAAAACCAGGTTCGCGTTGAGCTGCATCCGGCCGACTTCGGTTTGCAGCGCCGGGCCAAACTCCAGCACCTTGCCGCCTGCACGGCCATGGTTGTTGATCAGGTTCGTGTGCAGCGCCAGATCCAAATCGTATTGGCCCTGCGTCAACAGGTAGTCGTTCTGCCAGTTGAGCGTGCTCAGTCTGGTGGCAGTGCCGCTCGACCCGATGTAACTGGCATAAAGCTCCGTGTACCAGCGTTTGGTGACACCGTAACCGAACCCGACTTCCGGCCAGACCACCTCCGGTGCCCGGGGGAACTTGACGGTCCAGTAGCGGTAGTCGAGCGTGGCCTGCCC
>JANLQZ010000574.1:0-2958 GCA_031368125.1 Betaproteobacteria bacterium | reverse complement strand
GACGCCATCCGCAACCCTGGAAAGCCGTTCAGCGTGACCGTGACTCTGACCGAGTTTCAGACTGGCAAGCAGGTCGATACGAGCACGCTGGTCAGTTACTCGCGCACCCAGCAAGTGGGTGGGCAGTTCGCCAGTCTGATCCGGTTTGTATTGCCGGCGCGTGATGCCGGCAAGCTCATGCTCAAGAACGGCAACGACATGTGGTTTTATGATCCGGTCGCCAAGGCCAGCGTGCGGCTGTCGCCACAGCAACGGCTTCTGGGCCAGGCGTCCAACGGTGATGTGGCCACCGTGAATCTGGCGCGGGATTACAAGGCCACACTGGAGGCGACGGAAGAAATCCAGGACGGCGAGCGCCAGACCCGCAAGGCCCACAAGCTTGCGCTCACGGCCGTTGCGCCGGATGTCACCTACGCCAGCATCGAGATGTGGGTGGACGCCGAAAACAACCGCCCTCTCAAGGCGCGTTTTTATGCCGAATCGACCCGGCTGCTCAAGACCGCTTACTACCGCCGTTACCAGGCGCAACTCGGGGCAGAGCGCCCAACCGAGACGGTCATCATCGACGGCCTGGATCCCCAGTCTGTGACGCTGATGCGTTTTACGGACTACAAGGCACGTGTTATCCCGGATACTTGGCTTCAGCGAGATTTCCTGCCTCGCTTCAAACCGGAGTAAGGTCATGCGTATGTCCGCCCGTCGTTTTCTTTCTACCGCCGTTGCGGTCGCACTTTTGCAGGCGCTTCCCGCCTTCGCGGCTGCGGCTGACACCGACACCGACGCATTGAATCTGGAGAGCGCCACCGCCCCGGTCGCCAAGAACGCGGGCGCGCGCGATACCAAAATTTTCATCGAGGGTGCCCTTGGCAATGCCAGCCAGCGTTACCTCCTGCACAGCCGCAGTATTGGGCGCGCGACCTTTGATCTGTCGCATTCTGTCAAGCTTGGGCAGGATTGGCGCGCGTCTTTTTCAGACCGCATCGACAACATCCATCCCACCGATGGTGGTGCCGACTCGACCGTGAACAGCATGCGCGAGGCCTACCTGAGCTGGCAGCCCGAGGGCGGCAACACGGTGGTCGAGTTCGGGCGCATCAACCTGCGGTATGGGCCGGGTTATGGCTACAACCCGACCGATTTCTTCCGCGACGGCAGTCTGCGCACCCTGACCACGGCCAATCCCTTCGCCTTGCGTGAAAACCGCCTGGGCACGGTCATGCTGCGCGGGCAGCGGCTGTGGACCGAGGGCTCGTTCTCGGTGGCCTTTTCGCCGAAACTTGCCAACCGCCCCAGCGCCGACGGCTGGAGCCTGGACCTCGGTTCCACCAACAACCGGGACCGAGTGCTGGCGGCGCTGGGTACGCAGTTCTCCCAGCGCGTCAACAGCCAAGTGTTGCTGTACAAGGAGGAGGGCATGTCGCCGGTGCTGGGCGCCAGTCTGACCGCGTTGGTGTCGGACGCTGCAACTGCCCACCTTGAATGGTCACGTGGCAGGGAGCCGGACCTGCTGAGCCGTGCCTTGGCCTTGCCGGGAGTCAAGGCGACGCGCAATCGTTTTACCGGCGGCCTGACCTACACCACGCTCGGGAAACTGTCGGTTACGGCCGAATACCAGTACAACGGTTTCGGGCTCAACGAGTCGAACTGGACCGCCCTGGCCGCTACGCCCGTGAACCAGGTTGCGTATCTGATCGAAGCCCAGCGCCGCCAGGAACTGGCGCCGCGCCAGGCCTACCTGATTTATGTGACGCAAAAGGATCTGGGGTTGAAGGACCTTGACCTGACGGCTTTCCTGCGTGTCAACATAGGCGACAACAGCCGATTGGGCTGGGTCGAGCTGCGTCGCCATTGGCCCAACTTCGATCTTGCTTTTCAACTGCAGCAGCACATGGGCCGCTCGACCAGCGAATACGGGATCTTGCCGGATCGCCGGGTGATCCAGTTTCTCGGTACCTACTACTTTTGAGCGTCGACTCCAGGCTGCGGGAATCTGCGACCGAAAGCCTGCAGCCGCGCCGTCTTCAACAAGGCAGCAACACCATGGCAAAACCGCTTTCCATTTGCATGGTGTCGGACGATTTTCTGCCGGCGATGACGGGGGTGGGGACACACCTTAAACTCGTCGCGCCCGAGCTCGTGCGTCGCGGGCACAAGGTATGTGTCATCACCACCCGCCGCAAGGGTGAGGCAGAGGTCGAACACTGGGAAGGCGTGACCATCTACCGGGTTTTCACCCTCAAAGCTTATGGCTTCTACCAGGCACTGCCATCCACCGCTACCGTCCGGGCGATCTTGACGCGTGTGAAACCCGATCTGGTCCACCACCATTACGTCGGATTCATGATGCGGCAGGTCTGCAAGGTCGCAGAATCGCTCGAAATGCCCCAGGTTTCGACCTACCATTTCAGCGCCGAAGTACTGACTCAGCCGCTGCCGATGCGCCCGTTTCGCGGCCTGATTCGGAGGCTCATGGTGAGTTACAACAATCGCTTCGATCTTGTCATCGCTCCTTCGCAAAACCTTGCCAAGCAGATTGCAGCGGAGGGTGTTCACTCGACGGTTCAGTACATTACCAACCCGGTGGTATTTGGCGACAGCACCGGCGTTGTGCCGGCTGAGCGGACTCCTGGCTTCACGATCCTGTACGCGGGACGCCTGGGCCCAGAGAAAAACATCGGTTATTTGATCAAGGCCTTTTCCGATCTGCTCAAGAGCGTGCCTGAAGCCGTGTTGTGGATCGCCGGTCGCGGACCGGAAGGCCCTGCTCTGGAGAGCCTCAGCACGCAGCTGGGCGTGAGTGCCAAGGTCAAGTTTCTGGGCTTTCTGGACCACCCGACACTGGCGCGATATTACGCTGCCTGTGACGTGTTTGTGCTGCCTTCGATCCAGGAGGCACAACCCCTGGTTGCCATGGAGGCAATGTGGTTCGGCCGCCCGGTGGTAGTTACGAAAGCCATC
>JANLQZ010000562.1:0-2638 GCA_031368125.1 Betaproteobacteria bacterium | reverse complement strand
CAAGACGAACCTGAACGACGACTTCCGGCTCAAGGCTTATGCCGGCACCAACGGAGTCTTGCTGGCGGTCGATCTGGCCGAGTCGCGGCGCCCGGGCCTGCTGGGCTTCGCGTTCCGCCAAAAGGAGGGCACCAAGCCCTGGCAGTGGCTGCTCAACAGCCTGACATTTCCGGGCCGGCCGCACACCTTGCCGCAGTGGAACGCCACGCCGAGCAACCTGGCCCCGATCCAGAAGTTCCGCTGGGCCGACTACAGCATCGAACCCAATACCACCTGCAGATACCGGGTGCATCCGGTCTACGGCACGCCCGATGCGCCGCTGCTGGGCGAGGGGCTCGAGGTCAGTGTGACCACCGACGACGGCAAGCCTGCGGGGCATCGCGTGATCTTCAACCGGGCGGTTGCGGCGAGCCAGGCCTTCGGCCGCAGGTTCCCGGAAATGGACCAACTGCTCACCGACAACAAGGACCTTGCGATCGAAGACTGGCCGGCCGAGCCGCGCGACTGGTTGCAGCACGGCCTGCTCGACCAGATCCTGGTGTTCATCGCTCGCGCCAAAAGCAAGTCCTGGGCGCTCGATATCGCCATCTACGAGTACGAACTCCAGGCCATCGTTCACGCCGTCAATGCGGCGCACAAGCGCGGCGTGTTGGTGCGGGTTCTGTACCACTCCAAAGCGGGCGATGAGCAGACGGCAATCAACGAAGCCAGCCTGGCGAAGATCCCGGCCTCGAAAAAGCGCGCGCGTGTCACCAGCAAGATCTTCCACGACAAGTTCATCGTGCTGAGCAAAGTCAACACCGCGGGGCAACGCGTGCCGCAGGCCGTGTTGTGCGGCAGCACCAATTTCACCGAGAACGGTGTCTACCGGCAGGCCAACGTGGTGCACGCGACCGACGACAAGGCGATCGCCGCCAGTTACCTGCAGATGTTCGGCGTGCTCTGGGACAGCCCTGCCGACGTGGATGGCACGCGCAAATGGATCACGAAGAACAACCCGATCGACCCGGCCAAGGTGCTGTTCGCGGGTTTTTCACCGCGTTCGGGTGGCGCCGACCTGTCGGAGTTCATTACCGTGATCCACGGGGCCGACAAGGACCTGCTGTTCGCCACCGCGTTCGCGTTGCCGCCGGCCATCCTGGATGCACTACTTGGCGCCGCGCACGACTCGGTGCTGCGTTACGGCATCCAGAACACTGCCAGCCGCATCACCGGTTACCACGCCGACCGCACGGCCGAGTTCACTGCAACGGCCCTGTTGTCGAACGGCCTGGAGGGCTGGGTCAAGGAGGGCCTCAGGGGCCAGCGTGGCAACCTGCTGGTGCACCTCAAGGCCATCGTGGCCAACTTCACCAGCGACGCGCCGGTGGTCATCAGTGGCAGCCACAACCTGAGTGCCTCGGCCAGCAACGGCAACGACGAGAACTACCTCATCATCCGCGGCGACACCGACCTGGCCGACCGGTACGGGCTGGAGATCATCCGCTTCTACGAGCATTACCGCTTCCGTTACTACGCCAAACTGCTCAAGCTCGACAAGGTGCGTCCGCTGGTCATCGATGACAGCTGGGCCGATGCCTACTACCAGCCAGGCAACTTGAAGGCCTTGTCGCGTCTGCGCTTTTCCGGCCGCTGAGCACTACCGGGCGGGGTGTTGACAATCCGCAATGCCGCGGCGCATGCGCTGCGGTAAACATTGGACGGTCATCAGTCCGCAGCACATTTCCCCGCACCATGTTCATCGACCGCAACGACGCTGCTGCCCGGCTGGCCGAGAGGCTCAAGTCCTACCGGGGTCGGCACCCGCTCGTGCTGGCGATACCCCGCGGTGCGGTGTCGATGGCCAGCACCATCGCCGAGCGGCTGAACGGCGAGTTCGACGTGGTGCTGGTGCGCAAGTTGCGCGCGCCCTACCAGAGCGAACTGGCGGTGGGTTCGGTCAATGAAAGCGGCTGGACTTATGTCGCGCCATTCGCAGAGTCCTACGGCGCCGATGCGGACTACCTCGAGGCCGAAAAACGCACGCAGATGGAGACCATCCGGCGCCGACGCGCCCAGTACACGCCGATCCGCCCGCCGATCGACCCGGCCGGGCGCGTCGTGATCGTCATCGACGACGGTCTGGCAACCGGCGCCACGATGATCTCGGCGCTGCACGCCTTGCGCGCCAGCCATCCCGCCGAACTGGTGTGCGCCGTGCCGGTGGCGCCGCCCGACACCCTGAAGAAGGTCGAAGCGCTGGCGGACGCCGTCGTGTGCCTGGAGGCGCCGACGCATTTCCAGGCGGTCGGCCAGTTCTACCGGCATTTCCCGCAGGTCGACGACGAGGAAGTCGCGGCTATGCTCAGGCGCGATCCGGGGCCGGCCGATGACCAAGCCGGCCGATAACTGAGCCCAGGAGCCACAGCATCACGCCATGCCGATCGCGATCGGGATGCGCTTGCGGCCGAAATTGCCGGCCTGTGCCGCAAAACGCCCGGCGACCGCGGCGCCGCAGTCCGGGCAGTGTCCGTCCGGCGCCAGCCGGTACTGGTTGATCTGGTACCAGTCGCGCACGATCAGTGGCGCCCGGCAGCCGGGGCAGTAGGTGGTGTCGCCTTCGCGGTGGTGCACGTTGCCGGTGTAGACGTAATGCAGC
>JANLQZ010000536.1:0-2329 GCA_031368125.1 Betaproteobacteria bacterium | reverse complement strand
TGCCGATCGTGGGTGTCAACACCTTCCGCAACCCGCACGGCGATGCGGTGCAGGACAAGCTGGAACTGGCGCGTTCCACCGACGAGGAAAAGCAGGGACAGCTCAAGCGCCTGGCCGACTTTCACCAGCGCCACGCCCATGAATCGCCAGCCATGCTCAAGAAGCTCCAGAAGGCGGTGATCGACAACGCCAACGTGTTCGAGGTGCTGATGGACGCCGTGCGCTGCTGCTCGCTGGGGCAGATCACCAACGCCTTGTTCGAAGTGGGTGGGCAGTACCGGCGCAACATGTAGACGTCAAGTGGCCGTTGTTTCCAGTTGACATCCTTTTGATCGCCGCTGATGATGCCAATATGAACAAGAACACGCTCAGCGTAGAAATGCCTGATCCGTTGCGCACCTTCGTGGACGAAAGAGTGCGTCGGGGTGATTACGCCGACGAGGGTGAGTACCTTCGTGATCTGGTTCGACGCGACCGGGAGTCGCAGGCGGCTACCCGGTTGCGTGAGTTGATCGAGGCGGGGCTGGCGTCTGGCCCGCCGCGCGTGATGGCGGAAGCCGATTGGACCCAACTGCGTGAAGTGGCCCTTGGTCGCGCGTCGTGAAGCCTGGCGTGCTCAGGCCGCAGGCCGAGATCGACCTTATCGACATTACCCAGTGGTACGCGGAGCAAGGAGGCCTGCCACTGGCGGAGCGCTTCTTCCAGTCCGCTCGCGAGGCCATCAAGACCATTGAGCGCACGCCAGGCATCGGTTCGCCGCGCCTCGGGCAACTGGTGGGTGTGGACGGTCTTCGATCTTGGCCCTTGAATGATTTTCCGGTCCGTTGGTTCTATTTCGACCGGCCGGACTTCGTCGACGTGGTTCGGCTTCTGGGTGAACGGCAGGATATCGCTGCGATACTTGACCCTGGACTTGATTGACTGTTGCGCGGCCCTCCGTGCCGCGCCCCTGCCACCATGGAAAAGACCGGTTTCAACGAAGCCGACACCCGCGCCAAGCTCATCGACCCCGCGCTGCACCAAGCGCGCTGGGTGGAGCGCGTGGCTGAGCCCGAGCGCGCCACCCATGGCGAGATTCAGCGCGAACAGAGCGCCGTGCGCATTGAAATCATCGACGGCAAGCCTTTCAAGCGTGGCCGCGGCCGGGTGGACTACCTGTTGCGGGCGTTCGTTGGCGAGCATGAGCAGCCATTGACTCTGGCCTTCGTCGAAGCCAAGAAAGAGCGTTTGGCACCGACACACGGCCTCGAGCAGGTCAAGGAGTACGCCCGGCGCTACGCAGTGAAGTTCGTCTATTCGACCACCGGCCACCAGTTCGTTGAGTACGACACGCACACCGGCCAGACATCGAATCCCCGACCCATTGCGAATTTCCCGACTCCCGAGCAACTGCGGCAGCGCTGGTTTGCCGCCACCGGCCTCAAGCCGGAGTCACCGGCGCTGACGCCACTGCTGACCGCCGACCACGCCTCGGGCGACATGCCGCGCTACTACCAGGATGCGGCCATCCGCGCGGTGCTGGAGCGTGCCGCGCTCGCCGCAGCCGGCAAGGAGCGCGCGCGTGCGCTGTTGTCGCTGGCTACCGGCGCAGGCAAGACCAGCATTGCCGTCGGCCTGCTGCAACGGCTGTCGGATAGCGGGCAGCTCAAGCGTGCGCTGTTTCTGGTGGACCGCGACGAACTGCGCACCCAGGCGCACACGCGTTTCCACAACGTGTTCGGCGCCGACGCCAAGATCGTGCGCGAGGCGCCGGACGGCAGCAACGAGGCGAAGAACGCACGCATCCATATCGCCACGTACCAGTCGCTCGGCATCCATGAAACGGGCGATGCCGCCTTCCTGCGCCGTCACTACCCCGAGGACCATTTCAGCCACATCGTCATCGACGAATGCCACCGCTCGGCCTGGGGCACCTGGTCGGAGGTGCTGACACGCAACCCCGGCGCTTTCCAGGTGGGCCTGACAGCGACGCCACGCGAACTAACGGTGACCAAGGTCGATCAGCAGATCACCGCCGACAACCTGCGCCACTTCGGCGATCCGGTGTATGAATACTCGCTGGCCCAGGGCATCGAAGACGGTTACCTGGCTCCGTGCGACATCCGGCAGGGCCGCGTCAGCATCGACGACGTCAGCCTGCTGAAGAAGGAGGTACTGGACCACGACGCTCGCCGCACCGACACCGGGACTAAGGCCCAGCCCAACGAGGTACGCGACGCGTATTTGGCGAGGGACTACGACGCCAAGTTGCAGATTCCCGAGCGCGTGTCCGCGATGTGCGACGACCTGTTCCAGTACTTGTTGGAAACCGGCGGCCCCGAGCAGAAGA
>JANLQZ010000527.1:0-12079 GCA_031368125.1 Betaproteobacteria bacterium | reverse complement strand
GTCGCCGGCCGCGAACCGCCGGAAGATCTCGACATAGATCGTGTCCATCGCGGTGGGGATGAAGGCATGCACGCCGCGGTGCAGCGCCTCCATCATCTGCGCCGCGGCCCAGCCACCGCTGACATGCAGCGCACCCCGGGTGGCTTCCAGCACCGCCGTGTATTTGGGGCCGGGCAGGGCGACCTCGATCTTCAGGCAACGAAAAGCCGGGATGTGCTGGCGCAGCGCCAGGATGTCCGCAAACGGCAAGCCGGGGCCGGCGAAATCGAGGTCCTGCACCATCAGGACCGGCGGACCGACGCGCACGAGGGCATCCATCTGCGCCACCAGCGCCGCACCGTGCAGGTCTGGCGGCGCCTGGCACAACATGGCGTCGGCGCCGAGCTCGCGCGCCATCGCCGCGGACGCGACGCGTTGTTCCTGCCTTGCGCTGCTGCAGCCCACGATCACCGGCACGCGCTGCGCGACCTGGTCCAGGAAGGTGCTTGTTGCCAGGCGCCTTTCGGTCTGGCCCAGGCTCGCGGTTTCGCCGGCAACGGCGAGCACCAGCAAACCCGCCACGCCGGCGTCGACCGCCGCATCGACCGAGCGCCGAATTCCCTCGCCATCGATCGCGCCGTCGTACAGGAATGGCGTGTTCATGCTCGGGATGATCCCGCGCGCAAAGAGGGCGGGCGCGCCGTCGTACATACCGCAGTGCGTCAGGTCACTTGGGCACGCCATAACCCATCGTCTGCGGCAACCACAAAACGATTTGCGGAAAGAGCGTCATCGCGAACAGGAGCAACAGCAGCATGACCAGGAATGGCCAGCCTTCCTTCATCATCTCGCCGATCGGTATGCCGGTCAGCGCCTTGGTCACGAACAGCAACATGCCGAAGGGCGGGTGGATCAGGCCGATCATCATGTTGAGTACCACCAGCACGCCGAAATGCACCAGGTCGATGCCCAACAGTCTGGCCGCCGGCAGCAGCATCGGCACGAACACCAGCAGCAGCACCGAGACGTCGAGGAAACACCCCAGCACCAGGAACATCACGTTGACCAGCAAAAGGAAGGGCACCCGCCCCAGATGCATCGCGTCGACCCATTGCGCCATGGCCTGCGGTACGCCCTCGGCCGTGAAGGCGTAGTTGAGCATGAAGGAACCGGCCAAGATGATGGTGATCACGGCGCTGCCACGCGCGGACTCCAGCACCACACCCCAGAAGCTGCGCCAGGTGAGTGCACGAAAGACAACGCTGGCCAGCACCAGCGCATGCAGCGCGGCGACGGCCGCCGCCTCGGTGGGGGTGAACACGCCGGAATAGATACCGCCCAGCAATACGATGGGCATCGACAGCGGCAGCGCGCCACGAAAGATCAACCCGGCCCACTCGCCGCGCGGGACGGGATCGTCGCGTGGCATGTCGCGCCGCACCGCGATCACA
This sequence comes from Betaproteobacteria bacterium, assembly GCA_031368125.1. Classification (GTDB taxonomy): domain Bacteria; phylum Pseudomonadota; class Gammaproteobacteria; order Burkholderiales; family Burkholderiaceae_C; genus CAISIP01. The sequence goes on along the minus strand of JANLQZ010000527.1, from coordinate 10,649 downwards.
TGCACCACGCCCATCATCAGCCCCGCCATCAGGAATCCGGGCACCACGCCGCCCAGGAACAGGGCACCCACCGAGGCCCCCGACACCAGCGCGTAGATCACCATCGGAATCGACGGCGGGATGATCGGCCCCAGCGTGGCGCTGGCCACCACCACGGCGCCGGCGAAACCACGCGTGTACTCGGGCTTCTTGAGCATCTGGCGGATCGTCACCAGGCCAGGGCCGGCGGCGTCCGCAATCGCGCTGCCGCTCATGCCGGAGAAGATCACGCTCACCAGTATGTCCACCTGTGCCAGGCCACCGCGCATGCGGCCCACCAGGATGCGGCAGAAGTCGAAGATGCGTTCGCTGACCGTGCCGGCGTTCATGATGTTGGCGGCGAACACGAACAGCGGCACCGCCAGCAGCACGTAGCTGTTGTACAGGCCGTTGCCCACCTGCTCTGCCACCAGGCCGATGTCCTGGCGCTTGACCACGAGGTAACCGACGCCAGACGCCAGCATCGAGAAACCGATCGGCATGCGCAACAGCAAGCCGGCGACCATCACGCCGATCAGGACCACAATGCCCGTGCTCATCCCAGGTGCATTTCCGTGTCCAGGCCGATGCCGTGCACCGCCTCCCAGATCGCCCAGGCGCAACGCACGGCGAGTGCCACCATCAGGAACACGAAAGGCAGGAACACCCACAGGAAGGGCAGGTTCAACACCGGTGTGCCTTCGCGGGCCATGAAGCGAACGTAGTCCCAGGTGCCCGGTATGGCGACCAGCGCCAGCCCGCCAACCAGGACGTTGCCCACGACGCGCATGACCAGCCGCGTACGCCGCCCCACGCTGTTCCAGATCAGGTCGAACATCACATGCTCGCGCTCGGGCACCACGAAAGCGACCGCCCACAGGATGACCCAGATGTACAGGATGACGGCCGCCTCGTCGGTCCAGGCCAAGGGCTTGTTGAAGACGAAGCGGGCCGTGACCTGCAGCACGAACACCGCGAACAGGGCCAGGAAGAGGCCGCCGGCGACCAGGTTGGCGGCAACCTTGAACCAGCGCATCGGGCTACTTCACCGCGTTGATGCGCTCCACCAGCCCCTTGGGCCAGACCTTGGCGTAATCGGAATTCTGGTAGGCGGCCTGCACCGTCCTGCGGAAGGCCTCCACATCGGGTGTGGAGACCTGCAAGCCCTCTTTCTTGAAGAAGTCCACCAGTTGCGCTTCTTCCTTGATGCGGTTCTCGTTGTTGAAGGCGATGGCGGCCTGCGCCGCAGCGGCGACCTTGCGTTTCTGCGCGAAGTTCATCGCGTTGTAGCTCTTGCTCGAGATCGCGATGAAGATGCCGTCCGTCAGGTGGCTGGTGAGCACGATCTGCTTGGTCACCTCGTAGAACTTGGCCGCCCGCACTGAAGGCAGGGGGTTGTCCTGGCCGTCGATGGTGCCGGTCTTGAGCCCCAGGTAGACCTCGCCAAAGGCCAGCGGCGTCGGTGTCGCGCCCAATGCTTCGCCCAGGAACAGCCATTCCTTGGACCCCGGCATGCGCAGCTTGACGCCCTTGAGGTCGGCCGGGGTCTTGACGGCGCGCACTTCGCGCAAGTTGACCTGCCGGCTGCCGAGATAACCAATGCCCAGGATCTGTACGTCCATCTTCTCGGCCACCGCCTTGTACATCTCCGCGCCGATCGGGCCGTTGAACACCTTTTGCTGGTGGTCCGGGTCGCGGATCAGGTAACCCGCAGTGAAGATCGAGTACTCGGGAAGGATCTTGGCGATGTCCTGCGCCGAAATGGCGGCCAGTTCGAGGTTGCCGCGCGCCATCGCGGCCGGTTCGGTGCCCTGCTTGAAGAGCGAGCCGTTCAGGTTGATCTGTACGTCGAATTCGCCGCCGGCGCTCTTGTCCAGCGACTCCTTGAAAACGGTCCACATCTTGCCGTGCCAGTCGTCCGGTACGGCCGGCGTGGAAACGCGCAAGACCACCTTGCCCTGGCCGAAGGCCGGCAGGCTGGCAGCCCCCATCACGGCGGCGCCACCGAGAACGACACGCCGGGTGATACGGCCTGGGATGAAATGCGTCATGGTGTTGTCTCCTCAAAAGGTTATAGGTTGGCAAGCAGGGAAGCAATCGCACGATAACCCGTGCGAACGGTTTGCGCCTCGGTGTTATCCAGTGGGCCCAGCGGAGCGCGCACATGCAGCCAGCCGTCGTCCCCGGTCTGTTCGGCCAGCATGGTCTTGTAGACCGATACAAACGGCATGGCGGGCAAGACGTCCAGCAACACCAGCAGCGCGGCCATCAGCCGCTGGTCGTCCGGTGCCACTGCCGCGGGCGCGGCAACGATGCGGCGCATCAGTCCGGGCGCGATGTTGGCCAGTCCGTTGATAGAACCCGCACCACCCGCCAGCATCGTCGGCGCGACATGTGGCTCGGCGCCGACCAGGATCGAGAGCGCCGGGAACGCGCGGGCCAGACCGAGCGCGTGCTCCAGGTCACCGCTGCTGTCCTTGACGCCGACGACCTGGCCCGGATGGCGCGCCACCAGCGCGGCGATGCCGGCGTGGCTGAACGACACGCTGCTTAGCGGCGGTATGTGGTAGAGCAGCAGCTTGAGCGCGGGGTCGCCGATGCCGCGCACCACCTGGGACACCGACTCGACGACGCCGGTCTCGCGCGGCTGGCGAAAGTAGAACGGCGGCATGAACAACTGCCGGTGGCAGCCCAGCGCCGACGCGTGGCGCCCCAGGTCGATCGCGTCCGGGAGTGCGCAGGCGCTGGTGGTGACGATGACCTGATCGGGTGCCAGCCCGCTTGCCAGAACGGCTTCGAGCAGGTCCTTGCGTTCGGTGGTGCTGAACGCCGGCCCCTCGCCGGTGGTGCCGAACAGCGTGATGCCGTCGCAACCGGCCGCCAGCATGCGCCGGACGTGGGCGATGGCGCGTGCCGTATCGAGCCGGCCATCGGCCGCGACGGGAATCAGCAAGGCAGGCCAAAGGCCATGGATGTCGTGCTTCAAGTGGCTTTCCTTCTGGTTTTGGTGCTTTCGGCGGTGCCGGACGGGAGCGCCGCGCGCAGCGGTTTCGCGGGAGTCGCGCGGCTGGACGACGGCATCCTTGGCGCCGTGGCAAAAACTGGTTGCACTGCCTGGGCCCACTCGGCCCGAATCTGTTCCAGCGGTGCGGTCAGGACGCGGTCGCACGCGCTGCGGATGTGTGCGCCCAGCGACTCGGCCGCGCGCACGCCGTCACGCTGCTTCAGCGCGGCAATGAAAACCAGGTGTTCCTGCATCGCAGGAATCAGGCGCGCCGGCGTGATGACGCTGTGTTCGAGCTTGATCAGGCGCACACGCAGGCTGTTCACGCGGTAGATCTCCGACACGATCTCGTTGTCCAGCGCATCGACCATGCGGTCATGTAGTCCCCAGTCCAGCGCCTGCGCATCGTCGAGCAGGTTCCGGTCGACGGCCGTGGCATTGGCCCGGCGCAGGATGTCGCGGTGGCCGGCCTCGATCGCGTCGAGTTCCGCCGGGCTGGCGGTGAGCACGAACTGCAGGATCGCCTCGCGCTCGATCATGGCGCGGACCTGGAATGCGTTGCGGATCAGCTTGAGGTCCACATGCGCGATCTGCAAGCCGCGTTGCGGCACCGTCTTGACGAGTCCGCCGGCTTCCAGGCGCGGGATCATTTCGCGCACCGCGCCCAATGGCATGTCCAGCAGCGCCATCAACTCGCGCTGCGATATGAATTGCCCGCTGCGGATGCCGCCGCTGAGGATCTGCTGGGTGAAGCCATGGTAGGCGCGCGTGCGCTGGCTGGTGTTCCCCGTGGTCGAGCGCGAAACCGGCGCCGTTTGCGCCGGTACGGCGGCTGTCGCGCGCCCGATCACGCCCGCACCACGCCCTTCTTGAGCAGGATGTTGCCGTAGACGCGGGTCTCGCCGGTGGCGACGATGGCAAAGGCGCCGGCAGCGCGCTGGTAGAACGCGAACCGTTCCAGCGCGGCCGAGGGGTTTTCGCCATGCCGGCGCAGCACCGCATCGAACTCGCCAACGACTGGCGGCGTGGCGCCGGTGGCGCCGACCACCTGCATCGTCAGCGCCGCCTGCGCCACGAAATCGTCCAGTGGAAATACGTCGAGCACCGCGTCGAGCAGGTCCGGCGCACCGGTGCCGGGCAAGTGCGCCAGGCGCCGGGCATGCGTCGCAGCCGGGAAATTGGCATCGGCCAGCACGATCTCGTCGCCGTGCCCCATGCTCGCGAGCAGGTGCAGCAATTCGGGCGAGAGCAGGGGCGACAGGCCTTTGAGCATGCTGGTGCCGTTCAAAGAGCAGCCGGGCGGGGTTGTGTACAGGCTGACATGTTAGTTATAGTAGCAGAGTCGGCAAAGCGCGGGTCCACGACACCACGCGCCGACCGCAAACGCACCCCGTCCCTCTGCAACACCCGACCCATGCACCCGAGCGCCTTTATCGCCGGCAACGAAGTGCCCGCCGCCCTGCTCGGGCGACTGCATGAGGTCGACGACTGGTCGCGTCTGCGCGACCAGTTGCCCGGGCTGCTGCGCCGAGATGGGTACCTGCTGCTGCGCGCGGCGCTCGATGCCCGGCAGGTGCTGCAGGCGCGCGCCCGCTCGGCGAGGCCTACATCGCGCGCTGAAATCCCCGCGTGGCGGCCGGTCCGGATGACCGCCGCTCAGGTCGCCTGCTTGAACGCCATCACCGCCTGGTTGCGCAGCAGGGCCAGCTCTTTCTGGTCCAGCGCCAGGCCACCCTTCTCGCGCTTGTCGGCATAAATCAAGCCGAACGGCTTGCCCTTGATGACCAGCGGCAGCAGCAGGAAGGTGGGCGCATTGACCGACTTGCGGTACCACGCTGGCAGACGGTCGGTGATGCGCGCCTCGGTGGCGTTGCTGATCATGGTGTCGGCTCCGCGCAGGCACACGGCAGCGAACAGGTCGGGCGGGGTGGCATTGAGGGCTACGCTGAACGACTTGACCACGGCGTCGACGTCCGAACCCAGGCCGAAGCGACCGACGAGTGCATCGGGCCTGGCGTCCCGCATGCAGAAGGTGATGCGTTGAAAACCGATGGCCCGGAACATGGTCTCCGGGATCATGCGCAGCACATCGTTGAGCTTGAAGTCCTCGACCATGGCGTTGGTGATGTCCTGTATGCCATCGGTCAGCGTCTGCGCCACGCTCGGGACTTCGGCCGCAGGCGGCTCTCCAGCCACGTGCGCGCCGGTCCTGGTGGCCTGCAGTTCGAGCGGCGCCAACGGGTCGTCGGGCGTCGGCATGCGCTCCTGCGCGGTGCCGTCGGCCTCCTTCGGGGCCCGCAGCAGCCGCGATGCCGGGGAGCCTGGGCCAAGCCTGAGCTCCATGACCCCCGCCAGATCGATCAGTTTCCTGCGGGTGGTGCCCGTCGCCGCCTGGATCTCCCCGGCGGCGGTGCCCAGCACCTTCGCATAACGCCGGGCCGCCTGCGCCAGCTGCATTTCGAGCTCCCGCGGATCGGTGCGCAACACCACGTCGGCGATCTCGTTGGCGGCCGTCGCGATCCAGCGCTGGCGCTCATCGCCGCCGGCCGGCATGCTCGACAGCGGCTCGCCCCCGGGCTTGCGCATGTAGCGCCGCATTCCTTCGGGCAAACCCCAAGACTCCGCGACCCCCATGCCGAGCGCCTCGAAACTCAGGCCCAGCACGGTGGTCGACGCGCTGGTTTCGCCCACGGGCGGGCGCCCGGCCGCCATCAGGTTGCGCACGGCGCGCGTAATGCACGCTGTTGACCAGCCGCAGCAATTGTCTGTCAATTGACGTGGGTCAAACCGAACCCGGTGGTATCCCCGAACAATCGGCTCGTTGTTGGCGCGCACAGGAGGTCGGTCGATGTTGCAGATCCGGATTCATGGCCGAGGTGGTCAGGGCGTGGTCACCGCGGCCGAGATGTTGTCCATCGCCGCCTTCGAACAGGGCCGCCATGCGCAGGCGTTCCCGAGCTTCGGCTCCGAGCGCACCGGCGCGCCGGTGGTGGCGTTCTGTCGCATCGACGACCGGGAGATCCGCCTGCGCGAGCCGATCCTCGCGCCCGACGTGCTGATCGTGCAGGACCCGACACTGCTGCACCAGGTCGACGTATTCCAGGGCCTGCTGCCCGATGGTTATGTGTTGATCAACAGCCAGCGCAGTTTCCATGCGTTGGGTCTGGCAGAGATAGAACAGCGCTTTCGTACCGAACGGCTGATCACCGTGCCGGCGACCGAGATCGCACAGAAACACCTGGGGCGCCCGCTGCCCAACGCGGTGCTGCTGGGCGGGTTTGCCGCGTTGGCCGGGTTGATCTCGCTCGACGCGGTGGCGCACGCGATTCGCACCAAATTCAGCGGCACGGTGGCCGAAGGCAACGTCGCGGCCGCCAGCGAGGCGTTCGAGTTCGTACGCGGCGAGATGGAGGAGTTGGCGCATGCTCAAGCAGATTGAAGGCTCGCGAGCCGTGGCCGAAGCGGTGGCGCTGAGCCGCCCCGAGGTAATCTGTGCCTACCCGATCTCGCCGCAGACGCACATTGTCGAAGGCCTGGGCGAACTGGTGAAGAACGGCACGCTGCACCCGTGCGAGTTCATCAACGTCGAGAGCGAGTTCGCCGCCATGAGCGTGGCCATCGGCGCGTCGGCGGCCGGCGCGCGTACCTACACCGCCACCGCCAGCCAGGGCCTGCTGTTCATGGCCGAGGCGGTCTACAACGCGTCGGGGCTCGGTTTTCCGATCGTGATGACGGTGGCCAACCGGGCGATCGGCGCGCCGATCAACATCTGGAACGACCACAGCGACTCGATGAGCCAGCGCGACTGCGGCTGGATCCAGCTCTTCGCCGAGAGCAACCAGGAGGCGCTCGACCTGCACATACAGGCCTTCAAGCTGGCCGAGGAACTCTCGATGCCGGTGATGGTGTGCATGGACGGTTTCATCCTGACACACGCCTACGAGCGGGTCGACATCCCCGGTCAGGCCGAGGTCGACGCGTTCCTGCCGGCCTACGAGCCACGCCAACTGCTCGACCCGGCCGAGCCAGTGTCGATCGGCGCGATGGTCGGGCCCGAGGCGTTCATGGAAGTGCGTTACCTGGCGCATGCCAAGCAGCTGTCGGCGCTGGACGTGATTCCGCGCATCGCGGCGGAATTTGCCGACCGCGTCGGACGCGCGTCCGGCGGGCTGGTGCGCAGCTACCGGGCCGAAGACGCCGAGACCATCGTCGTCGCGCTGGGCTCGGTGCTCGGCACCTGCAAGGACACGATCGACGAACTGCGCGCCGATGGCGTGCGCATCGGCGTGCTCGGCATCCAGTCGTTTCGCCCGTTCCCGCTGGCCGCCGTGCGCGCCGCACTGGAGGGTGCGCGCCGGGTGGTGGTGCTGGAAAAGAGCTTTTCGGTCGGCCTCGGCGGTGTGGTGTCGACCGACGTGCGGCTTGCGCTGTCGGGCCTGCAGCTGCAGGGGTACACCGTGGTGGCCGGGCTCGGCGGGCGCGCGATCACGAAGGCGTCGCTGCGCCGCACGCTGATGGAGGCGATCGCGGGCACGCTGCAGCCGCTGACCTTCATGGATCTGGACTGGCGCATCGTCAACCGCCAGCTCGAACGCGAAGCGCAAATGCGCCGCAGCGGACCGATTGCCGAGAACCTGCTGCGCGACGTCGGTCCGGTGGCTTCCAAGGTGCGCTAGCCATGACCCAGCCCGTGAAGTTCTACCAGACCGGCACCTTCACCGTCGGCAACCGCCTGCTGGCGCCTGAACAGCGCAGCGTGCAGGCCTCGGTCGAACGCAGCAATTCGCTCAACTCCGGCCACCGCGCCTGCCAGGGCTGTGGCGAGGCGCTCGGTGCGCGCTACGCAGTGGACGCCGCGATGCGCGCCACCAACAACCAGCTGATCGCGGCCAACGCCACCGGTTGCCTAGAGGTGTTCTCTACCCCCTACCCCGAGACCTCGTGGCAGCTGCCCTGGATCCATTCCCTGTTCGGCAATGCGGCCGCCGTGGGCACCGGCATCGCCGCCGCGCTCAAGGTGCAGGCGCGCAAGGCCGGCCGCGCGCGCAGCGAGGTGCGGGTGATCGCCCAGGGCGGCGACGGCGGCACGACCGACATCGGTTTCGGCTGCCTGTCGGGCATGTTCGAGCGCAACGACGACGTGCTCTACATCTGCTACGACAACGAGGCCTACATGAACACCGGCGTACAGCGCAGTTCGGCCACGCCGCCGGCGGCCCGCACGGCCACCACGATGGCGGTGGGCGAACACCCCGGCGCCGAATTCGGCCAGGGCAAGAACCTGCCGTTGATCGCGATGGCGCACGAGATTCCCTATGTCGCCACCGCCACGGTGGCCGACCTGCGCGACCTCGAAGCGAAGGTGGAAAAAGCGATGGGCCTGCACGGTGCGCGTTACCTGCACATCCTGGTGCCGTGCCCGCTGGGCTGGGGTTCGGCCAGCCATGACACCATCCGGCTGGCGCGGCTGGCGCGCGAGACCGGCATCTTTGCGGTATTCGAGGCCGAGCGCGGCGTGGTCACGGCGGTGACCAAGATCCGCCGTCGCGTGCCGGTGGAGGAATACCTGCGGCCGCAGAAACGCTTCGCGCACCTGTTCGGCGCCGATCCGCGTCCCGACCTGGTGGCGAAGATCCAGGCCGGTGCCGACCGCAACATCCGCCGTTTCGGACTGCTCGACGAAGAGGCGGCGTCATGAAGCCCGCAGGCACACTTCGAGCACAGCCCCTCGGGGCGGCGGCGTTCCCGGCTGCGGCCCGGCAGGAGTTCGCATGACCATGCAAAAACCGTTCGCGATCACGCTCGACCCCGGTTCGTCGCTCGCCAACAAGACCGGCAGCTGGCGCACCGAGCGCCCGCTGTACGTCGACCGCCTGCCGCCATGCAACGCGCAGTGCCCCGCCGGTGAGGACATCCAGGGTTGGCTGTTTCATGCCGAAAGCGGCGCCTACGAAGCCGCATGGCGCCACCTCACGCGCGACAACCCGTTCCCCGCCATCATGGGTCGGGTCTGTTACCACAGCTGCGAAGGTGTCTGCAACCGCGGCCGGATCGACTCCGCCGTGGGCATCGATTCGGTGGAACGTTTTCTGGGTGACGAGGCGTTGAAGAAGGGCTGGCGCTTCGCGCCACCGCCGCAGGAGTCCGGCAAACACGTGCTGGTGGTCGGCGCCGGACCCTCGGGCATGTCGGCGGCCTACCACCTGCGCCGGCTCGGGCATGGTGTCACGGTGGTCGAAGCCGGCCCGCTGCTGGGCGGGATGATGCGTTTCGGCATCCCCAAGTACCGCCTGCCGCGCGACGTGCTCGAAGCCGAGATGCAGCGCATTGTCGAAATGGGCGTGGCGGTGTGCCTGAATTCCAAGGTCTTCGATCTGGCGCAGACGATGAAGGACGGTGGTTACGACGCGGCGTTCCTGGCCGTCGGCGCGCATATTGCCAAGCGGGCTTTCATCCCGGCCAAGGACTCGTTGCGCATCCTCGACGCAGTGTCGGTGCTGCGTTCGATGGAGGGCGAACAACAACCGATGCTGGGCCGCCGGGTGGTGGTGTATGGCGGTGGCAACACCGCGATCGACATGGCGCGCACTGCCAAGCGGCTGGGTGCGACCGAGGCCATCATCGTGTACCGTCGCACACGCGAGAAGATGCCGGCGCACGACTCCGAGATCGAGGAGGCACTGCAGGAGGGCGTTATGGTCAAGTGGCTGTCGACCATCAAGCAGGCCGGCGACGGTGCGCTGACGATCGAAAAGATGGTGCTCGATGACCAGGGCAATCCCCAGCCGACTGGTGAATACGACACGCTGGAGACCGACGCGCTGGTGCTCGCGCTCGGGCAGGACGTGGACTTGTCGCTGCTCGATGGTGTGGCCGGCCTGGCCGTGAAAGACGGCGTGGTGCAGGTCGATCCCGCAACCATGATGACCAGCCGCCCCGGCCTGTTCGCTGGCGGCGACATGGTGCCCGCCGAGCGCAACGTGACGGTCGCCGTGGGCCACGGCAAAAAGGCGGCACACCATGTCGACGCCTGGTTGCGTGGCACCCGGGTCGAACCGGTGCCCAAACACCGTTCGGCCACCTTCGAGCGGCTCAACACCTGGTATTACAGCGACGCGCCCAAGACCGTGCGTCCGCAACTCGACCTGGCGCGGCGCACCAGCAGCTTCGACGAAGTGCAGGGTGGCCTGACCGAGGACAACGCGCTGTTCGAGGCGCGCCGCTGCCTGAGCTGCGGCAATTGCTTCGAATGCGACAACTGTTACGGCGTGTGCCCCGACAACGCCGTGATCAAGCTCGGCCCCGGCAAGCGCTTCGAATTCAACTACGACTATTGCAAGGGATGCGGCATCTGTGCGGCCGAATGCCCCTGCGGCGCCATCGACATGGTGCCCGAGCAGGTGTAGCGGGCGCTTGCGATCGGCGGCGCCGGCATCGGTACCGGGTCGACCCCGAGGCAGTTCGCACCGGCCGCTTTCGGCCCAAAGCGGTCGTTGGTTTGCAGGCCGTATGGCCACATCCTGGGCGAGCGCGCCGGGCATGCGCACCGGGACGGACGGCTTGACGACGAAGCCGTGGACTCCGTTTGCCCGGTCCGCCATGCGCTTGACCGGGGACGTGGGTCGGT
>JANLQZ010000504.1:0-1812 GCA_031368125.1 Betaproteobacteria bacterium | reverse complement strand
CAGGCCGCCACCACCATGCGCATCGTCGCCGAGGCGGGAGCGAAACGCAAAGGCCTGGCGCTCGACGAGGCCGCGCTGGCGGCACAGGAGAAAACCATCATCGACACCTTCGAGCGCCAGCAAGGCGCCGTTGCCACCTCCGGCCTGATGCTCGACGACGGCGTGATCGATCCACGCGATACACGCGCCGTGCTGGGCCTGTGCCTGGCGTTGTGCGACGAGGCAGCGCGCCGCAGCCTGCGTCCGATGCAGTTCGGGGTGGCACGGCCATGAAACGTTTCTCCTCGATCCTGATTGCCAACCGTGGCGAAATCGCGGTGCGCATCACGCGCACGGCCCGCCGCCTGGGCTACCGCGTGGTGGCGGTCTACTCCGACGCCGATGCCGACGCCGTGCATGTGCGCCTGGCCGACCAGGCGGTGCACATCGGCGCCTCGGCGCCGCGCGACTCCTACCTCAACATCCCTTCCATCATTGCCGCAGCCCGGGCCAGCGGTGCCGGCGCGGTGCATCCCGGTTACGGCTTCCTGGCCGAGAACGCCGATTTCGCGCAAGCCGTGGTGGATGCGGGCCTGGTCTGGATCGGCCCGCCGACGGCCTGCATCCGCGCCATGGGCGACAAGGCACAGGCCAAGCGGTTGATGACAGAGGCCGACGTGCCGTGCATACCGGGTTATGACGGGACGGAGCAGGACGACGCCACGCTGCGCGAGCATGCGGACGCCACCGGTTACCCGCTCATGATCAAGGCCACCGCGGGTGGCGGTGGCCGTGGCATGCGGCTGGTGCACTCGGCCGATGGCTTCGATGCGGCGCTGGTCAGCGCGCGCTCCGAGGCGCAGGCGGCGTTCGGCGCATCCACGGTGCTGCTCGAGCGCGCGCTGGTGGAACCGCGCCACGTCGAGATCCAGGTCTTTGCCGACGAACACGGCCACGTGGTGCACCTGGGCGAACGCGACTGTTCGGTGCAGCGCCGGCACCAAAAGCTGATCGAAGAGGCGCCCTCGCCCGCCATGGCGGGTGAAGATGGCCAGCGGTTGCGCCGGCGCATGGGCGCCATGGCGGTGGCCGCGGCGCGCGCTATTCGCTATCGCGGGGCAGGCACCGTCGAATGCCTGCTCGACGCGCAAGGCGACTACTTTTTCATGGAGATGAACACGCGCCTGCAGGTCGAGCATCCGGTGACCGAGGCGCTGACCGGCTACGACCTGGTGGAGTGGCAACTGCGGGTGGCACAAGGCGAGCTGCTGCCCGAGACCAACCAGGACCAGATCCTGCACCGCTTCGAGTCCGGTGGCCATGCGATCGAAGTGCGCCTGTGCGCCGAGGACCCCAACCACGGCTTCCTGCCGCAAAGCGGCCGACTGCTGGCATGGCAACCCGGCACGGCCGTGCGGGTCGACCATGCGCTGGAACCCGGGACCGACATCGCGCCGTATTACGACTCGATGGTCGCCAAGTTCGTGGCGCACGCCGACAGCAGAAACGCGGCCTGCAATGCACTGGCAGCAGCGCTGCGCGCAGCGGTGGTGTTGGGCGTACGTACCAACCAGGTCTTTCTCGCCACCTGCCTGGAGCACCCCGGGTTCATCGGCGGCGAGGCCACAACCGGCTTCATCGCAACCCATGGCCATGCCGTGCTGGCCTCGTCGCCGCCGCTGCGCACGCCATTGGCGGCGCTGGTGCTGTATGCGGCGCGCAGCCTGCAGCTGGGCCACGACCCGGTGCGCATCGCGCTGGCGCTGCCGTGGCCGGTGCCGATGCGTTTTGCGATCGACGGCGCACCACAACAGGCCAGCCTGCAGGCGCTGG
>JANLQZ010000045.1:0-3053 GCA_031368125.1 Betaproteobacteria bacterium | reverse complement strand
CGGCTGTGGCGGTTGGCGACCAGTGCGGCCTCCACACGACTGCGCACCTGCAACTTCTGGAGGATGTTGGTCACGTAGTGCTTGATCGTCTTCTCGGAAAGAAAAATCCGCTCACCGATTTCCCTGTTCGTCAGACCGCTTCCGATCAACGCGAGGATTTCCCGCTCCCGATCGGTCAGTTCCTGCAGGGGATCCGGCGCCTTTCCCTGTGTCAGCGACACCAGCATCTCGGCTGCGATCGACGGCGATACGTAGATCTCGCCAGCCACGGCGGAACGCACGACGCCCGCCAGTTCCTTCGCAGACACACCCTTCAACACGTAGCCACGCGCTCCAGCCTTGAGCGCGGCCAGGAGTTTGTCCTTTTCATCGGAGCCGGTGAGCATCACAATCGCCGTCGCCGGACACGCCAACGCTATCTTTTCCGCCGTGACGATGCCGTTCCATCCCGGCATGCTGATATCGAGCAAAACGACGTCCGGCAGCAGCGCGCGCGCAAGCGCCAGCGCTTCTTCGCCCGACGCGGTTTCCCCCACGACCTTGAATTGGGGGTCCATTTCCAGGGAATGCACCACCCCCTGCCTGAACAGTGGATGGTCGTCGACGACCAGGATGTCGATCGAATCAAGCATCTTCATTCCCGGGGGACACCAGTGGCAAGGTCACGCGGATGGTGGTGCCCGAGCCAAGCACGCTGTGCAGTTCGAACGATCCGCCAAGCACCTCGACACGCTGGCGCATGCCGTGCAGGCCAAGCCGTCCCTTCGCCAATTCCACTTTCGGGTCGAAACCCGGACCTTTGTCGCTGATCTCAACCGTCAGGCAACCGGCGTATCCCTTCAGCTCCACACGGCAATCCTTGCACTGCGCATGGCGCAAGGAATTGGCCAGCGACTCCTGAAGCAGCCGGTACAGGGTGACCTTGACCCGGAACGAGGCGCTGGCTTGCGGCACCGACGTTATCAATTGGACAACCGCGCCGGTCTTGATCTGGAAATCGCGCACTACACCAGCTGCCAGTTCCGCCGGCCCGCGTTGGCCGATGTCGGGCAGTTCCAGGTCCGACGATATCGTGCGCAGGTCGGTCAGGGCCGACTGCACGGCCAGGCGCGCCGGTTCGAGACTCCTTGCCCACTCCGATTGCAGCGGATTGCCAGCGGCCGCGCAGGCGTCGCTGGCGTTCTTCAACTGCATCAGGGCAAAACCCAGGTCCTGTCCGGGTCCGTCGTGGATGTCGGCCGATACGCGCTGAAGCAGGTTTTCGTTGAGCGCGGTCGCACGCTCGGCCGCCCGGATGACCCGATGCTGCAGCTGGGTATTCTGTTCGTTCAGCGCGGTAAGCTGACGCACCTTGTCGTTCAATTCGAATTGCTGATCCGATATGGTTATGCTGCCGCGTCGCACCACGGCAAACAACAGCAGGTACATGGCCAGCATGGTGCCGGCGACGAGCAACCAGCTGCGCTGTTGGGCCGCGCCGGCTTCGCGATCGACTTCGTCCGGCCGCTCATAGAACTCGGCCGCGGCGATCACCTTGCCTGTGCGGTCGGCGTGTATCGGGGTGTAGGTCTCGATCAGGCGCGGCATCGGTTGCCCATGCGCGGCCTGTTCGGCGTTCGACCGCTCGCTGATCTCCGAAAAGATGTTCCCGGCGAGCGCCTCCGCAAGCCCTTCACCAATGGGAAATTTTTGACCCGTCGTGAGGGCGTCATTGCTGAACAATACGAAGCCGTCCTTGCGCCAGATCTTCAGCGATACGATCTTCTGCCCGAGGGGCGTACTGGCCAGGTCAGAACTCAGGGCTTCACTGCCGCGTGCGTCGAGGACTTCAGCGTTGATCAGGGTTTGCAAATGTGGCGCGACGAAGCTGTCGACGTAGAGCGCAGTGACCCCGCCGATCCGGTGCACTACGCTGTCTTCCACCTGCCGGCCTATCCACCAGCCGATGACCAGTGTTCCGGCCAGGAGGATCGGAAAACTCACCGCAAGAAACTGCCTTGACAGGGAAAGTCGACTGAAAAAGTGTTTCATCGAGGGCGTTCCATGGACTTCCGTGCGATACGCGGATGGGGGTCGAGTCACCCCGCGACTGCGATCGTGCCCGGGATGACTGTAACAGTCGACACGCCCAGCCGCCATGGACCAAGGTCTGAAGATTCTGCGACCTTCGGCCACGCCAAATCGCGCACTTCGGCCGTGCCGGGAAGGCCACCGGGGCCCTACGATTTCCCCGTGAGTTTCGAAACACCGTGGCCTTCAACGCAAGGAGAAAAGAGATGGATCTGAATCGTTCCAACCGGACATCCACCCTGTTCCGCAAGACCGCTTGGGGAGCCGCGGCTGCCCTGGTCCTGCTTGCATCCCCGATCGCCTCGCACGCGCAGTCGGCGAGCATCTTCGGCCAGCTTGGCAACTTCGACGCGGCCAACTTCGAAGGCCAGGATGCCTTCGGTTTCGAAGTCCAGCTCGAGGGCGTGCAGGCATCGGAGCTGACCCAGTCCTGGACCGGAAACAAGTTCGGCAATCCGAAAATCGTTCCCTACGCGACCGGCGTGTACGTGCGCTACCAGAGCCCCTACGACGCGGTGGCGCAAAGGTTCACCGTGGCCACCGTGCCGCATGCCCCCAACACGGCCTTTGCCGGCACCTGTTACATGGGCTCGCTGGCCTACTGGCAGGCCGGATGCGACCATTTCGGCGTGCACATGGCCTACACGGCACAGCCAACTGCGACCGCGTACCGGTGGATGTTTGCCGACCCGGCGAACCCCGGACAACTGATCGCGTCGGCGAACAACATCTTCGTCCCCACTCCCGTGTATACGTGGCTGCCGCCAGCGACCCCCGCCGCGCCGCCGGTGCTGGTGGCGGAAATTCGATTGCCCGACCCGCCGCCGGCTCCAGTGCCGCAGTATGGCGATGCGACCTGGGTCAAGGTGTTCAAGACCGAACTGGCGCGCGAAGTCGCGCTCGACGAGCTGACGGGCGACAACCCGATCGTGCCGCAGGATGCAACACAAGTGGAGACGGCCTGGAAACTGATGCAGGCGAGC
>JANLQZ010000487.1:0-2237 GCA_031368125.1 Betaproteobacteria bacterium | reverse complement strand
CCAGCGCCTGCGGGTGCGCGTAGATCGCCTCGATCCCGTCCAGCGACTGCGACATGCGCAGCAGGTTGTGGCGCACCAGCAGACTGGTTTCGCCCACGATGTGCAACGGCGTGTTCAGGAGCAGGTCGAGCGAGCGCGAGACCACGCCTTCGGTGGAATTCTCGACCGGCACGACGCCGAATTCCGCGCTGCCGGACGCCGCGGCGCGAAACACTTCGTCGATGCTGCTGCAGGGCACCCGCTCGATGCTGGAGCCGAAATACTGCAGCGCGGCCTGTTCGCTGAAGGTCCCGGCCGGTCCGAGAAAGGCGACACGCTGGGGCGCCTCCAGCGCGCGACAGGCGGACATGATCTCGCGCCAGACATGCGTTATACCGGCGCTTTTCAACGGGCCCGCGTTCGCTGCCTGAAGGCCCCGGATCACCTCCGATTCCCGCTCGGGTCGAAATACCGGGGAACCCTCGGCGCGCTTGATCTCGCCCACCTGGCTGGCAAGCGCAGCGCGCTGGTTCAGCAGCACCAGTACTCGTGCGTCGAGCGCGTCGATCTGCGTGCGAAGTTCCGCCAGGTTGGTCGTCATGGGCGTGGGTGGTTTCCGTTTGGGCATTCGGGCTCAGGCGCCGGATTGCTCAAATTCTCGCATGTAGTCCACCAGCGCCTGCACACCGGCGAGCGGCATCGCGTTGTAAATGCTGGCGCGCATGCCGCCGACCGACTTATGCCCTTTGAGCGAAAGCAGACCGTGTTCCCTGGCCCCGGCCAGGAACGCGTCATTGCGCGACGCGTCCTTCAGGAAGAAAGGAACGTTCATGCGGGAGCGGCAATTGGTGGCGACCCGGTTTTCGTACAGGCCGGACTGGTCGATCGCCTGGTACAACAAGCGGGCCTTGGCGATGTTGCGCGCCTCCATGGCGGCAATTCCACCTTGGCGTTTGAGCCAGCGAAATACCAGGCCGGCGATGTAGATGGCATAGGTCGGCGGCGTGTTGTACATCGAGCCGTTGTCGGTCACGGTCTTGTAGTCGAATGCGCTGGGGCAGATCGGCAACGCGTGGCCGAGCAGGTCTTCACGGACCACCACGACTGTCAGGCCGGCGGGGCCGAGGTTCTTCTGCGCGCCTGCGAACGCCAGGCCCAGGCGCGACCAGTCCACCGGGCGCGACGCCACATGGGACGAAAAATCGACCACCAGCGGTGCGTCGCAGCCCAGCGCGCGCAGGTCGGGCAGTTCATGGAACTCGACCCCGTGGATGGTCTCGTTGGTGCAAACGTGGACGTAACTGGCCCCGGCGCGCAGTTGCCAGGTGGCGGGAGCCGGTAGCGCGGTATGGTTGTCTGCCGCGTTGCTGGCCGCCACGTGCGCATCGCAGTATTTGCCGGCCTCCTTGAGTGACTTCTGGCTCCAGCTGCCCGTCACCACGAAATCTGCCGCGGCCCCGGTACCCGTTGCGCCGCGCATGGCGGCCAGGTTCATCGGCACGATCGCGTTTTCAGCCAGACCGCCGCCTTGCATGAACAGGATGCGAAAATTGGCCGGTACCGCCAGCAACTCCCGCAAGTCCGCTTCGGCGCTCTCGTAGATGGATATGAACTCCCGACCGCGGTGGCTCATCTCCATCACGCCGATGCCGCACGAGCGCCCCTGCGCGTCGCGCCAGTCCAGCATTTCGGCGGCTGCCTGCACCAGTACTTCGTCGGCAATTGCCGCCGGGCCGGCAGAAAAGTTGTAGGGGCGTTGCATCGGGCGTTATGTTTCGGGATCACTCGCGGAACCGGCCCGCGCCGCGCGGGCCAGGCGGCAATGGCGAAGGCTCAACTGTTGTCGCCGTTGCCGTCGTCGGCCGCCTCGCCAGGCGCCTCACCCTCGGCCGGATTGGCGTCGTTTTCGACGATGCGCTGCAGGCCGCTGAGCTTGGAGCCTTCGTCCAGCCCGATCAGGGTCACGCCCTGCGTGGCCCGGCCGAGTTCGCGGATCTCGCTCACGCGTGTGCGCACCAGCACACCCTTGTCGGTGATCAGCATGATCTCGTCGTCCACGTGCACCAGCGTCGCGGCGACGACCTTGCCGTTGCGCTCGCTCTGCTGGATCGCGATCATGCCCTTGGTGCCGCGACCGTGGCGCGTGTATTCGGTGATGCCGGTGCGTTTTCCGTAGCCGTTTTCGGTGGCGGTCAGGACCGACTGGTGTTCGTCCTCGGCCACCAGCATGGCGATGACGGTCTGGCCGTCTTCGAGCA
>JANLQZ010000472.1:0-4957 GCA_031368125.1 Betaproteobacteria bacterium | reverse complement strand
CGACACGAATGTCGTGGTTCGGCTGATCATCGGCGACGACGCCAGGCAGGCGCGTGCCGCCGAGAAACTGGTGGCATCCGAACCTTGCACCGTGGCCGCGTCGGTGTTGATGGAGTGCGAATGGGTGCTGCGCGCCAGTTACCGGCTGGACGCGGCATTGATCGCGTCTTGCCTGCGTGACCTGCTGGCGTTGCAGAATATCGATGCGCTCGATCCGGTGTTGGCCCAGCAGGCATTGCAGGGTTACGAGGCCGGACTCGATTTTGCCGACGCCCTGCATGCAGCGCAGCGCCGCGATGGCGACCGCTTCGCCACTTTCGACCGGCAGCTCGCGCGCCGCGCGCCAAAGGCCGGCGTGTTGGCGGTGTCGCTTTTGAAGGGTTGAGTCCGCGTCGCCAGCTGCCAGGGAATATCGCCTGACAGGCTCGCCACTGCGGTGGCCGGGATTCGACAAGGTGATCCACTGGGGGACGCAGGCGCGGCCCGTCAAACGCGCCCCAGCTGCAGGGATTGAAGCGTAAACTGGCCCGCAATCCGGCTTCATCGGGCCGTGGGCCCGCCGATCCCGGAACTTGTGTCGGTTCGCAACGACAACGGAGGGCAGGTGAACAGACGTGAAGCCTTGCTCGCTTCGTTTGCCGTGGTCGTTGCCGGTGCGCCGTTGCTGCCCGTGGCGCAGGACGCGCGCAAGGTCCACCACATCGCTACCCTCGGCTTCGGCGCCAGCGGCGCCAACCTGAGCGGCCCCCGGCCCACCGACAAATCGATCGCCGCCTTTCAGCGCGGCATGCGTGATCTCGGATACCGCTACGGCGAGCATTTCGTGACCGAGTCACGCGTCGACGGTGGCATGCCGGAGCGCCTGCCCGCCCTGGCCGCCGAACTGGTCCGCCTGCAGCCCGACGTGATCATCGCTGGCGGAGGTCTTCCGGCGGTTGCGCTCAAGCAGGCCACCGCCACCATTCCGATCGTGATGGCGGCATCGGTCGACCCAGTGGGCCAGGGGCTGGTCCACAGCCTCGCGCGCCCGGGCGGGAACGTCACGGGGCTGAGCCTGCAATCGACCGAGACCATCGGCAAGCGGCTCGAACTGCTCAAGTAACTCGTTCCCGGCACCGCGCCGGTGGCGGTGCTCTGGTACCGGGCCGACCCGCTCGACTGGCAGGTGGCCGAGGTCGCTGCCCGCTCGCGCGGCTGGAAATTGTTGTCGCTCGAACTGCGCGACGTCGGCGAAATCGAAGCCGCGATCAAATCCGCCGCTGCCGCACGCGCCAGCGCCTTGCTGGTGCTCGGGGGCGGCGTTTTCTTTCCGCACGGCCGGCGCATCGCCGAGATCGCCATCGGCCACCGGCTACCGACCATGTTCGGGCTGCGTCCGCTGGTCGAGGCCGGCGGGCTGATGTCCCACGGCGCAGACCTGAACGACATCTGGCGCCGCGCCGCGACCTACGTCGACAAGATCTTCAAGGGCGCCAAACCCGGCGACCTGCCGGTGGAACAACCAACCAAGTTCGAACTGGTGATCAACCTCAAGACCGCGCGCGCGCTGGGTATCACCATCCCGCAAGCCCTGTTGCTGCGCGCCGACGAGGTGATTCAATGATCGATCGTCGTGACTTTGCCGGTGCCCTGACCCTGGGATTGCTGGGTGCGCCCGGCGTCGCACGCGCGCAAGCGGCAAATCGGCTGGCGGTGGTTGGCACCCTGTTGCCGTACGCGAATGCGAGCGGCAGGAATATCGGGTTCCTGGTCCAGGGCATGAACGAACTCGGTTATGTGGAAGGCAAGAACTTCCGGTTCGAGCACCGTTTCGCCGCCGGGAACCCGGCCGCCTTCCCCGCTCTGGCGGTCGATCTCGTGAAATCCAGGGTCGATGTGATCTACGCGGTGGGGCCGGCTGCCGTCACAGCCGCGCGGGATGCGACGCGTGTGGTCGCCATCGTGGCGATCGACCTGGAAACCGACCCGATCCAGGCTGGATGGGCGCGCAGCCTGGCCCGGCCGGGCGGCAACCTGACCGGATTGTTTCTCGACCTGCCCGGCCTGGCCGGCAAGTGGCTCGAACTGCTCCGGGTTGCCGCCCCAGGCATCCGCCGGGTGGGTTTGTTGTGGGACTCGACGACCGGGCCTTCGCAACTGGCGGCGGCGAAGGCGGCAGCGGAGGGTTTTGGTATGGCGCACCAGGTCATGGAGTTGCGCGGCCGGGCCGGAATCGACGCCGCGTTGCGCTCCGGAACCGGCGCCGCCATCGATGCCATCGTCGTTCTCGGCTCACCCGAACTGAGCTCGCCAGCTACCGCCGGGCAGATCGCCGACTATGCGGCGAGCCACCGGCTGCCGGTGATTTCGTCGTACCAGGGATACACCAAAGCGGGCGGCCTGATGTCCTTGGGGTTGAACCAGGAGCATACCCAACCGCGCACCGGGGTGCTGGTGGGCAAGATACTCCAGGGCGCACATGCTGGCGATCTCGCCATCGAGCTGCCGTCGAAGTTCGATCTGATCATCAACCTCAAGACCGCGAAGGCGCTGGGCTTGACGATTCCGCAATCGCTGCTGCTGCGCGCCGATGAGGTGATTCAATGACGTCCAACCGTAGCAGCATTCCCGCGCAACAGCGACGCCGCCTGGCGCTTGCACTGGCCGCTGGCCTGTCGGGCTACGCGCGGCTGCTGTCGGCGCAAACGCCGGTCGCCCACCCGCGCCGCGTCGGCGTGCTGATGCCCAGCACCCACGAGAAGGAGGAAGTCACGCTCAAACCCTTCTTCGACCAGATGCGCGCGCTCGGCTGGATCGAAGGGCAGACCATCACCTACGACCGGGTCTATGCCGACGACCAGCACGAGCGGCTGCCCGGGCTGGCGACCGAACTGGTGGCGCGCCGCCCCCAAGGTGATTTATGCGCCCGTGACACCAACCACCGTGGCCGCGAGGCAGACCACGCAGACGGTTCCGATCGTGTTCGGCACCGTGTGGGATCCGGTGGGCGTCGGGCTGGTGGCGAGCCTGGCGCGGCCGGGCGGCAATGTGACCGGCATCAGCAGCTACAGCGACTCGCTTACACCCAAGCGGGTCGAACTGCTGCGCGAAATCCTGCCCGGCATCAAGCGCCTGGGCTTTCTGGGTGACCAGAGCGACCCGACCACCAAGCTCGACCGCCAGGCGCTCGCGCCGTTGGTGGCATCGATGGGCTTGCACTTTGTCTTTGCCGAAACCGTCAACACCGCCGACTTCGACGCGGCGGTGGCCAGACTGCTGGTGGAGCGGGTAGAGGCGATCTTCCCGTGGGGTACCGGCACGCTGGTCTTCAACCTGCGCCCGCGGCTGATCGCGTTGGCGAACCAGAAGCACCTGCCGGTGGTGGGCCACCGTGCGGAACTGGCCGACGCGGGCGCCCTGTTCACCTTCGGCGCCTCTCTGGCCGACCAACTGCGCCGCTCGGCGTTGCTGGTGGACAAGATTCTCAAGGGCGCCAAGCCGGCCGATTTGCCGGTGGAGCAGGCCAGCCTGTTCGAACTGGTGCTCAACCTGAAAACCGCCAAGGCGCTGGGCATCAACGTGCCGCGTTCAATCCTGCTGCGTGCCGACCGGGTGATCGAATGAAGCGGGGCGAAGCAGCAAGCACGTGAACCAACGCCGACTTGTCCTTCTCGTGCCGGGTGCTGGCCTCTCGGGCCATGCGGCGCTGCAACTGAGGGCCGATGCGGTGATTCATTGAGCCGTCGATTCGCCGACGGTCACGGTGTCGCTTCGGTCGGCAGGCCGCTGCGGTGCTCGACATAGTGGAGTGGCGCGAACGGCTGATGGACTTGCGCGCAGCTGAAAGTTATACTCCTGCTACACCCCGCAAGGAGAAAGAAGGAGAAATTATGACAATCGTCATGGCCCAGAGCCGCGAGCTGGTGCTTGAGCCAAGCGCCGTTGCGGTGCGCAAGTTGTTCCGTGCCTCGGCGCGGGCGCTGATGGCGAACCGCCCCTTGCGCGAGGTCGCGCGGCCGGCCGGCGAGCCCGCAGCCATGTTGTCCAAGCCGGAATTGAGAGCCCTCGAAGACACGGGCCTGTCGACCCAGCCCTGGGTCGGCGATGCCGCCCACGACCCGTTGACGGACACCATCGTGCACTACATGGCTCTGATCGAAACCAGCCTGTCGACCGCACAAGCCGCTGCCCTGCTCGGCGTGGACGTTAGCCGGATTCGCCAGCGCATCCGCAACCGGTCACTGGTCGGCGTCGAATACGAAGGTGAGTGGCGCCTGCCGCGTTTTCAGTTCGAACGCAAGAAGGTTCTGCCGGGCCTTGCCGAGGTGCTTGCTGCGCTTGCGCCGGAGTTGAATCCACTGGATGTGGCGACATGGTTCCTCGCGCCCAACGTCGATCTCGAAGGCGCTGAGTCTGCCAAGGCCGGTCAGGCCAGCACCCCCATCATCCCCCTCAGCCCCAGGCAGTGGCTGTTGCGCGGGCTTGCGCCAAACACGGTCGCGCGGCTCGGGCAACACCTGTAGCGACGCGCCATGGCGAAGTTCCCGCGGCCGCACGACACCGCCACGATTCAAGCTGCGCCGCCAGACGTCAAGACACTTGGCAAAGGCACCGTGCTGGCCCGCATCTACTTCACCGGGGGGGCACATGCAACGCGCTGGAATGAGTTCCGTCGCTACGGGCCCACGAATGCCCGTTTCGACCACCACCTGCCGCTCAGGGATGGGCAGGCCTGGGTGCAGCAGCGGTCGGTGCTCTACTGCGCCAGCAATGCCATGACGTGTTTTGCCGAGGTGTTTCAGCAAACTCGGCGTATTGATCGGGTGCGCGACGCGCCTTGGCTGGCGGTATTCGAGCTGCAGCAGGCCGTGACGCTGCTGAACCTCACCGGAACCTACCCAACCCGCGTCGGCGCATCGATGGTTATCAATAGCGGCAGCCGTGTGCGCGCTCGCGAGTGGGCGCAGCGCTTTTACGA
>JANLQZ010000464.1:0-14190 GCA_031368125.1 Betaproteobacteria bacterium | reverse complement strand
CAGAATGGCCGGTTACGCCGACAAACTGCTTAGGGGCGCGAAGCCGGCTGACCTGCCGATCGAGAACCCGACCCGGTTTGAGTTTGTAGTCAACCTCGATGTCGCACGGACCATGCGTTTGAAAGTCCCGCAGTCGATACTTCTGCGCGCCGATCGGGTGATCCAGTGACATGTGTGGTGCCCGCACGACCGAACACCGGCTTGCAGGGCGCCGCGCCGCAAGCACCACTCGCCCGAAACCAACCGGAGGCGTCGCACATGACCACCAAGTCCAACCTCCGCGTTACGGAAATCAAGGCATTCGTGCCGGCCAAAGACTTCGAGGTGTCCAAGCAGTTTTACAAGGATCTTGGCTTCATGATGGCATCGGAAGGAGGCGGTGTTGCTTACTTTCACTTTGGGCATGTCAGCTTCCTGCTCCAGGATTTCTGCGCAGACGCGCTCGCAGAGAACTTCATGATGCACATCCTCGTCGAGGATGTAGATGCTTGGTGGAAGCACGTCGTGGCCAGCGGGGTAGCATCAAAGTACGGTGTGAACATAACGGGAATCGAGGCTCAGCCGTGGAGGATGAGAGACTTTTGTCTTGCTGACCCATCCGGCGTGTTATGGCGAATCGGCCAGAACACGAAATGAGCAAGGCTGGCGGTTTTTGTTGCCGCGTCCACCCCCGTTGCAAGGGGGGCTCGATGCAAGCAGCCGTTGTTCGGCCGAGCACCGCCACCATAACCTTGGGCATGTTGCTGGCCGGTGGCGATGCCCGCGTTGCCTGCCCAGGTCATGTGTCCCTCGCGTGCGGCACCGGGCGGCCCTGGCGCGCCACCTTTCGCTGCCCTGGGGTGCGAGGCGCCGATGCACGATCACCATCGCCGGTCCGCAGCACGGGCATTGCAGCTTGGGGCGTTCGCTCAATGGTGGCTGCGCAGTGGGCTGCATGCCCCGCGTGCAGGGCGCCATCGCGCTGGGCTTGTGCACCATGCGCAACAGCGTCAGCCGCTGGCGGTGCTCGCAATCAGGATGGAGCGAGCCAAAGTTGCGTCAGCGCCGCAATTGAAGTTAACCAACGGGTGCGACGACGGTTACGATGATATGCATGGAAACAATGGGGCGGCGCGTGGTACCGCGGTACTGCAGAAAATGCGGGGTCAGCGTGCGCGGGGCCTGGAACACCGGCAAGAGCGCGCATGACCTACGGCGCCTGCGCCGCGCGTTGGGACCGAACGTGGCACTGCCTGCAAAGTAGTTTCGCCCAATCGGGCTGTCCGAACTGGCAACGGCTTGAGGCAAATGAGATCGACCGCCATGCAAGGAACTGCCGGATACATGACCCGTGTGTCCGGCGGTGTGGGAGGGAGGGGCCGTGCGGCTTCTTCCTGTCCCGATTGGGCCGACGAAAGGAGCGAGATGCGGTCATGACGACACGAGATGCTCTCCCGTTGCGGTGGACTGCCTTCTGGAGCCGGCTGGTCGTGCGGTCGATGCTCGCCAGCCTCGCGGCCTCCTTGCTGCTTCTTGCCGGGTCGGTCGCCGCGCAGGCACAGCAGGCGGCGCGGGTCTACCGAATCGGGCTCGTGGCCCCGGGTGCGCCCTTGGAGCAGCACCATGCATTCCGGGAACGACTGCGGGAATTGGGATACGTCGAGGGTCGGAACCTCGTTGTCGAGGCGCGATTCGCGCAGGGCCGGGTAACACGCACTGCCGAACTTGTCGCTGATCTGCTTGCACTGAAGGTCGGCGTTCTCCTGGTCGGCTCGACGGTTTGTTTGACAAGCCCATGCGGCGTCGTTCTGTTGTCTTGCATGACTAGCCGCCTCTGTCCGGCAAATGCAATAGGTCTGGAACTTCCAGCATGAAACCATGAAAAAGCCGGGCGCGAGCCAAGGCCAGTCAGCATCGGAGCTGATCTCGAAAAGAATTGCCGAACTCGGGGACTGGCGCGGGCAAACCCTCGGCAGAATGCGCCAGCTTATCAAGGGGGCAGACCCGGACGTCGTCGAGGAGTGGAAGTGGATGGGCACTCCGGTCTGGTCGCACGACGGCAACATCTGCACTGGCGAGTCCTACAAGAATGTCGTGAAGCATACCTTCGCCAAGGGCGCGTCTCTGAAGGACCCGGACCGTCTTTTCAACGCGAGTCTCGACGGAAACGTACGCCGCGCGATCGACATCCACGAAGGAGAAGAAGTTGACGGGTCCGCATTCAAGGCGCTCGTTCGCCAAGCGGTCGCCCTCAACAGTTCCGGCAAGTCGAAACCTTCGAAGAAAGCGAAGTCCTGAGGGATCGAGTTCCCCTGCGAAGCGCTTTTCACACGCATGACCAAGCACATAGGAATCGTCGGTTGCTCAGCCGAGGGAGCGGCGTTGTGTTACCGAACCATCTGTTCGGAGGGCGCAACGCTGCTGGGTCAGCACGCCCACCCCGAGGTGAGTATGCATACCCCTTCGCTGGCCGAGTACGTGCACCATCTCGAACTTGGTGACATCGAAGCGGTTGGGGAACTGATGCTTCGATCGGCACGCAAACTGGCTACCTCAGGCGCCGATTTTCTAATCTGCCCCGACAACACCATTCACCAGGCCTTCTGTTATGTCGAAGCCCGCAGCCCGCTGCCCTGGCTGCACATTGCCGAGGTGGTCGCGGCTGAAGCATGCGCCCGCAAGTGGCAGCGCGTTGGTCTTATGGGAACCGCCTGGCTGGTAGACAGCGAGGTGTATCCCGGGCGGCTCGCTGCGCACGGCATCGAGTGCGTTCGCCCCACCGACGCGCAGCGCGACGAGATCGATCGAATCATCATGGACGAACTTGCCTACGGTGTATTCAAGCCGGCGAGCGTCGCCTGCTTTCAAGACCTCATCCACGCCTTCAAGCAGCAGTCGTGTGACGCGGTCGTTTTGGGATGCACCGAGATACCGCTCGTCATCCATGACGGAAACTCACCCTTGCCTACGTTGGATTCAACGCGGCTCCTGGCGCGTGCGGCGCTCGAGCGTGCCATTGGAGTCCATGGCGTGGGCGGGCAGACATCAGTCGCGTAAGGTTGTGGGCCGCTGCGGCGACCACCTTGGGCTTGAGCCAAACGCCTGCGCTGAGCTCGGCGCTGCGCGCAATGGCGATTCGATGGAATTCTTGCACTTCCCGTCGTGGCATGCTGTTGTGGGTGGGCGTGCCGCAAGCCGCTTGTCAATCCCGATTGGGCGTCACCGAGCGGCGAGAGATAAACTCTGCTCGATCTGCGGAGGTTGCCCCATGAATTTCACCCTCGAGTGCGAACGCGGAGACGACGGACGATGGTTAGCAGAAGTTTTCGAACTGCCGGGAGTGCTCGCCTATGGCAATTCAGCCGACGAGGCGATGGCCAAGGCGGAAGTGCTTGCGCTGCGGGTGTTGGCAGAGCGCATCGAGCATGGCGAGACCCGTCCAATCGAGATCAATTTTTCGCTGCCCGCAGCCGCATGAGTCAGTGGCCGTCTACCAAGGCCAAGTTGGCCCACGCATTGCGAAGCACACCGGCCTCCGTCCCGAAAATCTGTTGCGCGGTTCGGCGAGTGACGCCCAACTTGTTGCTCCATCCGAGCGCGCTCGGCGTCGGCTGAGCGCGGGCATTGGGCGTTCAACTGTGCTGGCGGTGGTGCCCGCCAACATGGAGAAGAGCGATGGGTATTGAACTCGACCATGCGACGGTTCCCGCCCGCGATCGACGGGCGTCCGCTGAACTGCTCGGCTGTTTGCTCGGTGTCGCTTGGGCAGAGGCAAGGGTGGGCCCCTTTTGTGCCGTCTACGTGAACGATGGCTTGACCCTCGACTTCGACCAGGCAGACGGTCCGTTTCCGGTGCAGCACTATTGCTTTCGCGTCAGCGAGGTCCAGTTCGCAGGCATCGTCGAAAGGCTCAAAGCCAAAGGCGTTCCGTTCAGGAGCACACCGCACGGCCCGGTAGACATGCAGGTCAACACCTGGCACGGCGGCCAGATCGTGTATTGGAATCAACCAGACGGCCACGTATGGGAGGCCCTCACAGCGAGTTATGCGCGAAACAGCGCAGGAGCCGCGGCAAGTTGACGCCTGACCCGCCATGCAGGCGCAGGGCCTGAAGGCCACCGCCGGCCCAAAGGTGTGGGCCGTGCCGGGCACGCGTGCGGTCGGGTGACCTTCGCCACGCCACGCGCATGCAGAGCGGAGGTTCCCATTTGCCAGCATCGCAGTACCATACTTTGCACGGCGCGCAGAGAATCGGCGTACACCGGCCTCAACCTGAGCGAGAACATTTCCGATGAGCAACCCAGGATATTTGCGTCACCCTACCGTGGCTGCGGGCACGGTGGTCTTTGTTCACGACGACGATCTGTGGAGCGTCCCGCTGGGCGGTGGGACGGCGCGCCGCTTGACGGCTGGCCTGGGTGAGCCGTCGACGCCTTGCTTGTCGCCCGACGGCCGGTGGATCGCCTACGTCGGGCGCGACGAACAGCACCCCGAGGTTTATGTGATGCCCGCGCAGGGCGGTCCGGCGCGGCGCCTGACCTACCTCGGCCCCGATGTGATGGTGCGTGGCTGGACCGAAAGCGGGCAGATCCTGTTCGTGACCACGCATGGGCAGCCGTTCTTGCGCAACTACCGCGCCTTTACCATCGACAGCGCAGGCGGGTTGCCGCAGGTGTTGCCGTTGGGCCAGGTGAACCACCTGGCATTCGGGCCTGGCAAAACGCGCGTGATCGGCCGCAATACCGCCGACCCGGCACGCTGGAAGCGTTACCGCGGCGGCATGGCGGGCCACCTGTGGATCGACGCGTCGGGCAGTGGCGCGTTCCGCCGCATGACCGAATTGCAAGGCAACATCAGCAGCCCGATGTGGGTTGGCGGGCGCGTGTATTTCCTGTCGGACTACGAAGGCGTGGGCAACGTCTATTCCTGCCTTCCAGACGGCGCCGACATGCAACGCCACACCGACCATGACGACTTCTATGCGCGGCATGCGCAGACGGATGGCGGGGGCATCGTCTACCAGTGCGGCGCGAACATCTGGTGTCTAGACACACAGGCCAACGTGGCAAAACCGATCGACATCCAGGTGCCGGGGCATCGCGCGCAGGCGGCCCGGCGTTTCGTGCCTGCCGCCGATTTTCTGCAAGGCTTCCACCTGCATCCGGCCGGGCACAGCCTGGCACTCGATGTGCGCGGCAAGCCGTTCACCTTCGGCCTGTGGGAAGGTGCGGTGCGTTCATGGGGCGCGGACGAAGGCCGCCACCAGCATGGACAATGGTTGGGCGATGGCGCCACCTTCATCACCGACAGCGATGCATCGGGAGAGGAGCGGCTGGAGGTCGTTCGTGCTGGCAACGCCACGGCGCTGCCGTGGGACATCGGCCGGGTGGTGTCGATGCGCGCGGCTCCCTGTGGGGCGCGGGTGGCGATTTCCAATCACCGCAACGAGGTCATCGTCGGCGACATCGATAGCGGCGAGATGCGCGTCGTCGATCGCAGCGACTACATGCGCACCGAAGGCCTCGCCTGGTCGCCCGATGGTGCGTGGCTGGCGT
Source organism: Betaproteobacteria bacterium (assembly GCA_031368125.1). GTDB lineage: Bacteria > Pseudomonadota > Gammaproteobacteria > Burkholderiales > Burkholderiaceae_C > CAISIP01. The sequence continues at coordinate 8,656 of JANLQZ010000464.1, read as the reverse complement.
ACCAGTTCTGGACCAGCGCGCGCCACAGCGCGATCAAGTTGTACGAGGTGGCCACGCGCACCGCCACACTGGTCACGCAGCCTGATTTCCGGGACTATTGCCCGGCCTTCGATCCGGCCGGCAAGTACCTGTACTTCCTGTCGGTGCGGACCTTCGATCCGGTGTACGACAGCGTGCAATTCGAGTTGTCGTTTCCCCGCGCGGCGCGGCCCTACCTGATCGCGCTGCAGGCCAGTGCGGCGCCACCGTTCGATCCGCCGCCCAAGGGTTTCGAGTCGCCCGACAAGGCCGCTGCAAAAGCCGCCCAGAAGGATGCGGACAAGGACAAACCGGCCGTGACGCAGGTGGACCTGCCCGGCATCGCGGCGCGCGTGGCGGCGTTTCCGGTGGCGGAGAGCCGTTACGGGCAGATCGCAGGGGTGGCCGGTGGCAAGGTGGTCTGGACCCACCAGGTGGTTGTCGGCGCACATGGTCGCGGCGGCCACAAGGAGGCCGCCGGTCGACTGGAACTGTTCGACTTTGCGACGCTGCTGCCCGAGACGATGGTGGACAAGGCGGATCGTTTTGTGGTCAACGCCAACGGTACCGCGCTGGTGCTGCAAGACGGCAAGAAGCTGCGTGCCATGGCCGCCGATAACAAGCCGGAGGATGGCGCTGCTGTTGCGGGTGGCAGCGAAGTTTCGTCGCGCAAGACCGGCTGGATCGACCTGGGCCGTGTGCGTGTGTCGGTGTCACCGGCGGCAGAGTGGCGTCAGATGCTGCGCGAGGTCTGGCGGCTGCAGCGCGACCATTTCTGGACCGAGGACATGTCGGGCATCGACTGGGACGCCATGTACCGGCGTTATGCACCCCTGCTGGAGGGCGTGGCAACTCGCGCCGAGTTGTCCGACCTGATCTGGGAGATACAAGGCGAGCTGGGCACGTCGCACGCGTATGAAATGGGCGGAGACCACCGCAAGCCACCACCACTGTCGCTGGGGCACCTGGGCGCCGAACTGGCATTGGCCGCCGATGGACAGGGCTACACCATCACGCGGATCGTGACCGGGGACGCGTGGGAATCGGGCGCCGACTCGCCGTTGAACGCGATCGGCGTCAACGCCCGGGTGGGCGAACGCATCGTGGCGGTCAACGGACAGCCGGTGTCGCTGGCGGTTCCGCCCCAGGCGCTGCTGGTGCACCAGGCCGGCAGCAAGGTCGAGTTGACGCTGGCCCATGGCGACGGAGACGACGCGCTCCAGCGCACGGTGTTGGTGCAAACCCTCTCCGACGACGTGCCCGCGTTGTACCGCGAGTGGGTGGAGCGCAACCGCGCATGGGTCCATGCCCAAACGCAGGGTCGCGTGGGTTATCTGCATCTGCCCGACATGATGGCGGCGGGCTTCGCCGAATTCCACCGCTACTTCCCCGGGGAATCGGACCGGCAGGCGATCATCGTCGACCTGCGTTACAACCGCGGCGGCCATGTGTCGCAGCTGCTGCTGGAGAAGTTTGCACGCAAGCGCATCGCCTACCAGACCGGGCGCTGGATGGCGCCTGCGCCGTATCCCGAAGAGTCCCCATTGGGGCCGGTGGTGGCGTTGACCAACGAACACGCCGGATCGGACGGCGACATCTTCTCGCACAATTTCAAGCAGATGCAGATCGGCACGCTGGTGGGTACACGCACCTGGGGCGGTGTGGTGGGAATCTGGCCGCGCCATGGCCTGGTCGACGGAACCTCGACCACCCAACCCGAGTTCTCCACCTGGTTCAACGATGTTGGTTACGGAGTGGAGAACTACGGCACCGATCCGCACATCGAGATCGACAATGCGCCCCAGGACGGCGCGTCGGGACACGATCGCCAGCTCGAGCGGGCACTGGCGGTGGTGCTGGAAGAAATGGCAAAATGCCCGTCGGTGATCCCCGATTTCGGACCCCGGCCAAGTTGCGCGCGTGCGCCGCTGGCAGCACGCGGGCCGGCGGCGGCCTGAAGACAGATTCCCTGAAATTGCGGAACGAGCATGATCGCAAACTGGTCCGTCACCCTTCGCGGCGCCATCGGCCCGACGCAAACTTCGGGCGTCGCCAAAGCCCGGTATCGATTTGATTTGAGAGCATGGCGCAAATGACACCTGTCCCGGCATCAAGGGTAATGCGCTTGCGCTGGTTGCTGGGGGTGGCACTGGCACTGTGTTTCGGCAGCGGCCTCTACTACATCGACCTTCTGAAGGCAGCCGTCGCCCCGAATCCGATCCCGACTTCGCCGCAGTCGATCGATCGCGCACGCGTGCTCTGGAAGCTGAATTGCGAAGCCTGCCATGGTGCCGAGGGGCGAGGCGACGGTCCGGTGTCCGCCTCGCTGCGTAAACGCCCCAAAGACCTGACCAGGATCGCCACGCCGCCTGTCTTCCCCGACGGTGTTGTCGCGTACCGGATCGCCAACGGCGGCGACGTCATGCCGGCGTGGAAGAGCGTGCTGAGCCCCGAGGAAATCTGGGACCTGGTCAACTACATTCGGGCCCAGCGCAGGCAATGATGCAGGTGCCGCCCAGCCACACCGAAGGACGGCCTTGATCCGCGCCGACGCTTGTCGCGATGGCCCGGATTTGCCCTGCGATCAGGGTTTTCGCCGCGCAGTCCGCATCCGGACGTAGGAGCAAAAGATGTTGTACGACCCCGCCAGGCACGAGCCGCTGCGCCCGCTCGCGTGGGACGAGGGCGAGGTGCGCGCGGCCATCGCGCACATCGTGGCGGATACCGAATCGCGCTTTGCCGAAGACCGGTACTGGCCACCGCATCCACTCGACCGGGACGGCCCGGACGACGCGGAGCCATTCGCGACACCGCTGTACCACGGCGCCTGCGGCGTCTTCTGGGCCCTGCACTACCTGCAGGCCGTGGGGGCGGCCAGCCTGTCGCGCAGTTATGCCGGCGAATTCGATCGGCTGCTGGCGCGCAACCGTGCCTGGCTCGGCGAATCCGCGCAGCGCGAGCGGGCCTCGTTCATGATGGGCGACACGCCCATCCGGATGATGTGTTTCGGCGAGCAGCCGACGGAGGAACTCGAACGTGCCCTCGATGCCCTGATCGCCGGCAACACCGAGCACCCCGCGCGCGAGCTGATGTGGGGCTCGCCGGGAACGCTGCTGGCCGCCTTGTTCCTGTACGAACACACTGGGCACCGACGGTGGTCGGACCTGTTCCGGTTGACCGCCGGCACGCTCTGGAGCCAGCTCGAGTGGTCACCGCAAAACCAGTGCGCCTACTGGACGCAGGACCTGTATGGCCGGCGCTCGACCTATCTCGACGCCGTGCATGGTTTCGTTGCCACGTCCCTGCCGCTGATCCGAGGCCGGCAGCTGCTGGACGCCGCGCAATGGCGTGCATGGGAGGATTGCATTGGCAACACCGTGCGGCGTACCGCTGACCGTGTGGGTGGCCACGCCAACTGGCGTGCCGAACTCGACACGCCGAGCGCGGCCCAGAAAAAGCTGCTCCAGTTTTGCCATGGATCGCCCGGTTTCGTGGTCTGCCTTGCCGGTTTTCCGGGTACGGCACTCGACGACCTGCTGCTGGCCGCCGGCGAGACCATCTGGTCGGCCGGCCCATTGACCAAAGGCTCCAATTTGTGCCATGGCACTGGTGGCAACGGTTACGCGTTTTTGAAGTTGTACCGGCGCACCCGGGATGTGTTGTGGCTGGAGCGCGCGCGTGCCTTCGCCATGCACGGCATCGCGCAAACGCATGCGGACGCCGCGCATTATGGGCAATTGCGCTACGCGTTGTGGACCGGCGACCCGGGTTTCGCGATCTACCTTTGGGATTGCCTGCGCAGTGAAGCGCAGTTCCCGACGCTCGACGTTTTCTATCCCGCCCGCACACACATCGGCGCTTGAAGCGGTGTCGCCGCGTACTGGGTGCACGAGGCGCCGCAGGTGTTGGCGGAAGCGGTTGGAACCGGGGGGAAACCCCGGTGCCCGGTGCCCGGCGCAAAGATATCCTTTGATCGGTGCGGCCGGAATTCCCGGCCGTACGACGTTCCGGTTACCCCGGCACAGATGCCAAATTCAGCTTCTGGACCAAGAAGGGCACCTCGAAAAACCTGGCGGTCTTCTTCGAGGGGGTGGCGCGTGCTGGGACAAACTGACCTGCAGCTTCCCGATCGGCAATTCGCTGCCGCCAGGGCTGCCGCCAGAACTGCAGTTCTTTGTCCCGGCGATTGATGCCAACACCAATCCGGCCAACTACGACGGCATCTTCAATGCGGAAAATCCGGCCAATCCGGTCAAGGACTGGAGCATGGTCTTCATTCCGTACTGCACCGGCGACCTGCACATCGGTTCCGCCAAGAAGACCTACGCTAACGCCGGCAACCCGTATATCCCAGCCACCTTCGATATTCAGCAGCGCGGCTTCGACAACTTCATGGTCGTGCTCGACTGGATGAAGAAGAACGTCGACAGGCCCAAGAACGTGCTGGTCGCCGGCGCGAGCGCTGGGGGTTACGGCGCGACGGCCAACTTCCCATGGATAGAGCGCAGCTTCCGCAATGCCCACACCTATGGGGTCGCCGACGCCAGCCAGGGCGTCACTACACCGACATGGGACAGGTACGGCCGCAGTTCCTGGAACATCCGGCTCGCACCCTGGGTCTTTGGTGACAACCCGGCGGCGATTGCCGGGCCCGACCTGATGCGTGTGGCGGCCGAGGCGCTGCCCCACGTCAAGACGGCGCAGTACACCACCGCGTATGACTCGACCCAGATTGGTTTTTATGGCCTCATGAAGCAGTTCTACCCACCCGGCGGGTCGTGTGCGAACCCGGCCCTCGACTGGAACCACCAGATGGTGGACACGCTGCAGTCCTACGTGGCCGAGGTGCCCAATTTCCGCTACTACCTGGCCGAAGGCACCGAGCACACGTTGCTGCGCAGCGACAAGTTCCACACTGAAGACTCGGCCGCCGTGAACTTCAGTGCCTGGCTGGACAACATGCTGGCGAACCGCGGCGGCACCGGCGGCCATGGCGGCAACTGGGAAAACGTGGCCTGCGAATCCTGCCTGCTGCAGTTGCCCTGCCCCGCGACCTGACGGCGCGCAGATCAGTCGGCCATGGGTGCGTTCGGGGCCTGGATGTGCTGGCGGAACTGCCAGCCCAGGTGCAGCAGCAGCGCCACGATCACCGCGCTGCCGCCGACCAGTGTCCTGCCGCTGGGGACTTCGCTGTGCACCAGCCAGACCCAGATCGGGCCCAGCACCGGTTCCGCCACACCGATCAGCGCCGCAACGGCGGCCGGCAGCAGGCGCACGCCGGTCACGAACAACGCCATGCCCAGGCCGAGGTTGAGCGCGCCGAATACAAACAGCAGGGCGGCGTCGGCAACACCGACCCGCATGCTGGACGCCAACGCCGCTGCCACCGTCGCGGCGATGAGGGTGCCCAGGCACACGGCGGGCATCATGCGCACGTTGGCATGCCGGCGCGTCAGCACCGTGGCGCCGGAGAAGGCGACCGAGATCAGCAGCGCCAACCCGTCGCCGATCGGCGACACGCGCCCCGCGACCGAGTCCGACACCATGACCGCGACACCCGCCATCACGGCCACGATGGCGACCCAGGTGGCGGCGCTGGCGCGCTCGCCGAACAGCACAAAGGCCATCAGCGCCGCGAACAGCGGCGCGCCCGCCTGCATCAGCAGTATGTTGGCCACGCTGGTGTAGGCCAGCGCGACCACGAACGCGGTCGACGCGGTGGCGAAACACAGGGCGACACCGACGCCGGGCAGTCCCATCGAGGCAAACAGCTGCCGCGTGCCGCGCCAGCCCTCGCGCTGCAGCATGAAGCCGACCAGGAACACCGCCGCGGCAATCGAGCGCCAGAAAATGACGGTCCAGCTGTCGGACACGCTCAGGAAGCGCGCGATGGCGCCGCCGAAACTCCAGACCGCGGCCGAGCCGAAGACCAGCAGCGCGCCGCGCCTGTCGGTGCCAGCAGCCAGCATGGTGGAGCCGGGCGCCTCAGCGCTGGATCAATTCGACCTTGTAGCCGTCGGGGTCGGTGACGAAGGCGATCACCGTCTTGCCGCCCTTGACCGGCCCGGGTTCGCGCGTGACATTGCCGCCGGCCGCGCGGATCTTCTCGCAGGCGGCAACCACGTCGGGCATACCCAGGGCGATGTGGCCATAGGCGGTGCCCATGTCGTAGCTGTCGGTGCCGTAGTTGTAGGTGAGCTCCAGTTCGGCATGCTCCGGGTTGGAGCCGTAACCGACGAAGGCCAGCGTGTAATGGTATTGCGGGTTGTCGGACGTGCGCAGCAGCTGCATGCCCAGCACCTTGGTATAGAAGTCGATCGAGCGTTGCAGGTTGCCAACGCGCAGCATGGTGTGGAGCAGTCGCATAAGGTCAAAGATCGGTTGGGGAGGGCGCGATTGTGGCACGCTCTCAGATCGCCTGGCTGCCGTCGGCCACCAGCACGCAACCCGCGATACGCCACGACTTGTCCTTCATGCGTTGCAACCGGTACAGCGCCAGCCAGGAGCCGCCCTGTCCATCGGTCATGTGGACCGGCTGCACCAGCACCCGTTCGGACGGCTTGGGTTTGAGGAATGTCACCGATGCGGGCCGGTAGACGACCGGGTAACTCGAGCGCACCATCGACATGAACTGCTCCGGGGTGCCGAACATCTGCCGGATCGACGGCGCAGCGAACGAAAACGCCCGCTCGGCGTCATCGGCGGCAAAGGCGTCCAGTTGTGCCCGCACCACCAGTTGCACCGCGCGTGCATCGGTGCCGGAAACCGTGGCAGCGGCAACCGGTGCCAGCCACAGGCCCGTGAGCGAGAGCAGGACCACGAGTATTGAATACAGCTTGCGCATGACAACTCCTTGGTGGTTCGGTCGGTATCTGGACGCCGCCATTGCATCATGCCGCAAATGTCAGGATTTCGCCGATGGCGTGGTCTCGAACACCAGGCAGGTGGTGCTGGCGTGGGCATACAGGGTTCCGTCCGGGCCCACCAGCCGGGCCTCGGCGGTGGCCAGCTGGCGTCCGCAGTGGATCACCCGGCCTTCCGCCCGCACACGCTGTACCTTGGTGGTGATCGCGCGCACCAGGTTCACACCCAGCTCGGCGGTGGTGTAGCCCCGCCCCGGCGGCATCATGGTGTGCACGGCGCAGCCCAGCGCAGAGTCGAGCAGGGTGGCGAACCAGCCGCCGTGCACGCTGCCCAGCGGGTTGTAGTGGGCGAATTTGGGCGTGCCCTGGAACACCGCGTGCCCCGGTCCGACCTCCACCACCAGAAAATCCAGCGTCTTGGCGATCGGCGGGTAGGGCAGCTCTCCGCGCAACATCGCCTGCATGATTTCCAGACCGGTCTTGCCGGCTACCTGTTCCGGGCTGGCAACGCCGCAACCCATACCGGCTTCCAGCGCCGCGGTGACGCGTTGTTCCTGTGCCAGCCAGGCTTCGAGCTGGTTGGGGCGTGCCGTGCCCGTGGGGTGGTTTGTCATCGGTTCCAACTTTCATTCATTGCATATACAACTATTGTAGTTACAATCAGCGCATGGGCAACCCGACCCGCCAGTCAACCCCCGTGCCCGCCATGGCTGCGCACGCGCGCGCCGACGTGGCCGCGCCGCGCGGGTGCACCAATTTCCGGTTGCGCCAGCTGATGCGGCGCCTGGACCAGCATTACGACGCGGAGTTGTCGAAGGCGGGGCTGCGGACCACCCAGTATTCGCTGCTGTCGCACGTCGTGCAACTCGAGCCGGTGCGTCCGGGCGACCTGGCCCGGGCCATGAAAATGCAGCCGTCCACCCTCACGCGCAACCTGCAGCCGCTGGTCGACGCGGGCTGGGTGCTGCTGGGGCCCGGCACCGACGCGCGCAGCCGCAGCATCACCGCCACGCAGGCCGGGCACGACAAGCGCCTGCAGGCCCAGCGCCGCTGGAAGGCCGCGCAGTTGGGCGTCAACGGGTTGCTGGGCGCCGCGCGAGTGGCGGCCCTGCACGACCTGATCGACCAGAGTCTGGAATTGCTGGCGCTGCACCCGCCGGCCCCTTCAACCGGAGACAGCAATGGATAAGACACGTGGTGCCGGAAGGGCGCCGGGGCATGTGGCGGTTTGGCTGGTGTTGCTCGCGGCCGCCGGCACGTTTGCGCTGACCATGGGCACGCGCCAGAGCATGGGCCTGTTCCTGAGTGCCCTCAACACCTCCACCGGCCTGGGCCTGGGCAGCATCAGCCTGGCGTTTGCATTCGGCCAGTTGTGGTGGGGGCTGACACAGCCGTTCGCCGGCGCGTTGGCGGAAAAAGTCGGTACCGGACGCGTGTTGCTCGCGGGGGTGCTGCTGGTGGCATTGGGCACCTTCATCACACCCTGGATGAGCAGCACCGCCGGTTTGATTTTCGCCATCGGTGTGTTGTCCGCCGGTGGCGCTGGCATTGCTGGTCCGGCGGTACTCATGGCGGCCACGATCCGCCTGATCCCGAGCGACAAACACAGCATGGCCACCGGCATCGTCAATGCGGGCGGCTCCTTCGGCCAGTTCCTGATGGCGCCGATCGCCGGCGCGCTGCTGGTCGCGCTTGGCTGGGGCAACGCCATGCAGGTGCTCGCCGTGTGTGTGCTGCTCGCGCTGCCGGCCGCCTTCTTGCTCAGGGGCAACAGC
>JANLQZ010000461.1:0-1927 GCA_031368125.1 Betaproteobacteria bacterium | reverse complement strand
GTAGGAATTGAATGCGCCAGCCCAGCCGGAGGACTGCAGCAGCGCTGCCGCGATCTGTGGCGCGGCAACGGCGGCAAGGCCCAGCGGCCACAACCAGCGGCCCCAGCGTGCGCTCAGCCGCACGATCACCAGCATCACCGCAATGCCGTGCAGCACGCCGAAGAAGATGAAACTGTTCGGGTACATCAGGTACGAACCGGCGCTCACCAATGCGGCGCAGCCGGCGACCTGGGCCCAGCGCCGCCAGAAGCGCGCCCAGGGCTGGCTCCGCTGCAGCGCCACCGCCTGTCCCAGCCCGGCGCAGAACAGGAACAGGCTCAGTATCACGGTGCGCTGCAGTGTCCACACCGGGTCGTTATGGAAGTCTTGCAACAGGTAACCGAAATGGTTCAGGTCGAAGCCGAAATGGAACAGCGTCATCCATACCAGGGCCGCGCCGCGCAGGGCATCGATCGAGTCAAAACGTTGGGAAGCCATCGGGCCGAGTCTACAGACGTGCTCCGGCCCGCGCGAAGCGCATGCGGGGTCGTCAGCGCCGCAATGCGAAACGGGGTACGACCTGCGGATTGACCACGTGGATTGGCCAAAACCCGCCCAGCACGGCGGCGGCATGGTGCGCGCCACGGACCTTCGATTCACGCGTGGACTCGACCGAGCTGCCGGCACAGTGCGGTGTCGCGATCACGTTGTCGAGTTCGAGCAGCGCATGGTGCGCTGGCGCGCCGGGCGGGGCAAACACATCGATGGTCTCGAACACGTCGAGGGCCGCACCGGCGATCGCGCGGCGTTGCAGGAACTCCACCAGCGCGGCCTCATCGACGATGGCGCCGCGTGAGGTGTTGATCAGCACGGCGGCCTGCGACATGTGCGCAAGTTCCACCGCGCCGATCAGGTGGCGTGTCTGTGCCGTCAGCGGAAGATGTACCGACACGTAGTCGCTGGCCTGCAGCAGTTGTTCGAGCGGAACCAAGCGCGCGCCCAGCGCGGCGGCGGAATCGACGTACCGGTCCGGGTGCCGGGTCCAGGCCAGCAGTGTCAGGCCGAAGGCGCCGGCTCTGCGGGCTACCGCCTGTGCGCTGGCGCCGAAACCCACGAGCCCCAGCGTACGGCCGGCGATCCGGTGCACGCCCGGGTGCTGGCGTGCGGTCCAGTCACCGCGGCGCATGGCGTCCTGCATGAACGGCAGCCGCCGTGCGAACGACAACAGCAGCGCCATCGTGTGGTCGGCCTGCTCGCCGAGGCAGAAATCCGGCACGTTGCTCACCACGATGCCGCGGCGGGTTGCCGCCTCGATGTCGATGCGGTCGGTGCCCGCGCCCAGGCGGGCAATGGTGCGACAACGCGTCAGCCCGTCTATCACCTGCGCCGGCACGTAGGACGACACCACGAGCAGCGCGTCGCAGTCGCGCGCCGCGGCGACTATTTCGTCCGCCCGCTGGCCTTCGACCGCGAGCAGCCCGGCGCCCTGGGCGGCCAGCACCTGCGCTTCTTCGGGCTCGACCGGGTAGGTCGTCGCGTTCAGCCGCACCGCCCTGAGACCCGGTGGATGGCCCGCGTGCTGCGCTGTGCGGCGCAGTGCCTCTTCGGGCGGCCGTGCGCGGCTCATGGTTTTGCCCCGGACTGCGTGAACTCGGCGACCCAGCGGTGGTCCCACAAGGGCGGAAAGGCATGCTTGACGAATGGATGGCTGGCGCAGGCTGCGTCGTCCAGCTCGATGCCCAGCCCGGGCCTGTCCGGCAGGCGGTAGCGACCCTGCCCCATCGGGTTCCAGCCGCCCACCAGCGAATCGCGCCAGGGCGCGTCGAAGTCGCCGAAGTTCTCCTGCACCATGACCTGAGGCGTGGCCCAGCCGAAGTGGATGGCGGCGCACAGCGCCACCGGGCCGATCGAGCAGTGCGGCGCCAGAAGCAGGTCCTGCGGCTGGCAC
>JANLQZ010000363.1:0-3215 GCA_031368125.1 Betaproteobacteria bacterium | reverse complement strand
GGGTGGAGATCAAGGTGGCGGACAACGGCGAAATCCTGGTCAAGTCGCCGGGCCTGCTCAAAGGCTACTACAAGAACCCGGCCGCCACGGCCGAAGTGCTGACGGCCGACGGCTGGTACCACACCAGCGACGCCGGTTTTCTGGACGCTCACGGCCACCTCAAGATCATCGACCGCGTCAAGGATGTAGGGCGCATCGCGGGCGGCGCCAACGACGGCGCCATGTTCGCGCCGAAATACGTGGAGAACAAGCTCAAGTTCTTTCCCTACATCAAGGAAGTGGTGGCTTATGGCGACGGCCGCGAAAAGGTGTGCGTGATGGTCAACATCGATGTCGAGGCGGTCGGCAACTGGGCCGAGCGCCGCCACTTGCCGTATGCGGGTTATACCGACCTGGCGCAGAAGCCCGAGGTCTACCAGTTGATCAAGGAGTCGGTAGAAAAGGTCAACGCAGATCTCTCTCGAGACGATCTTTTGGCTGGCAGCCAGGTCAGCCGGTTCCTGGTGCTGCACAAGGAGCTCGATGCCGACGACGGCGAACTGACCCGGACCAACAAGGTGCGGCGCGGGTTCATCGCCGAAAAATACCAGCCGCTCGTCGACGCGTTGTACAGCGGCAAGACCGAGCAGTACATCGAGACCGTGGTCAAGTTCGAGGACGGCCGCACCGGCAGCGTCAGCGCCACGTTGAAGATTTCCGACGCGAAGACCTTCGCGCCGGTGAAGGTGGCAGCATGAGCAGCATCGAGCGCGCCATGCACGACGCCGCGCTGGCCCAGGGCGCGGCGGGTCCGGGCGCCGTTGTGGGCGCGGCCGAGCCGACGCCGGGCGCAAAGGGCAAACAGATCGGCGACGTCATCCTCGACGTGCGGAACATCAGCCTGTCCTTCGGCGGTGTGAACGCGTTGACGGGCATCTCGTTCGTTGTGCGCGAACATGAGATCCGGGCCATCATCGGCCCCAACGGCGCGGGCAAGAGTTCGATGCTCAACTGCATCAACGGCGTCTACACGCCGCAAAAGGGCACCATCAGTTTCAAGGGCCAGACCTTCAGCCATATGGACAGCCACCAGGTGGCGAGCATGGGCATCGCGCGCACGTTCCAGAACCTGGCCTTGTTCAAGGGCATGAGCGTGATCGACAACATCATGACCGGGCGCAACCTGCGTATCAAGAGCAATCTGTTCCTGCAGGCGCTGCGTATCGGCCCGGCCGAACGCGAGGAAATACGGCACCGCGAGTTCGTCGAACACATCATCGACTTCCTGGAAATCCAGGCGCACCGCAAGACCGCCGTGGGCCAGCTGCCGTACGGGCTGCAAAAACGCGTGGACCTGGGTCGCGCGCTGGCGATGGAGCCGCAGGTGCTGCTGCTCGACGAACCGATGGCCGGCATGAACCTGGAAGAGAAGCAGGACATGAGCCGCTTCGTGCTCGACATCAACGACGAGTTCGGCACCACGGTGGTGCTGATCGAACACGACATGGGCGTGGTGATGGATATCTCGGACCGGGTCGTGGTACTCGACTACGGCAAGAAGATCGGCGACGGCACACCCGAAGAAGTGCGCAACAACCCCGACGTGATCAACGCCTACCTCGGCACCACGCACTGAACTGGATTGGCATCATGCTAGGACCCTTTCTGGAAACTCTGCTCGGCGGCCTGATGGCCGGCATGTTGTATTCGCTGGTGGCGCTCGGCTTCGTGCTGATCTACAAGGCCTCGGGTGTGTTCAACTTTGCGCAGGGTGCGATGGTGCTGTTCGCGGCGCTGGCGATGGCGCGGTTTGCCGAATGGTTTCCGCGCTGGACCGGCATCGAGAGCCGGCTGCTGGCCAATATCGCGGCATTCGTGATCGCGGCAGCCGTCATGTGCGTGGTGGCGTGGCTGATCGAATACCTGGTGTTGCGCCATCTGGTGAACCAGGAGGGGACGACGCTGTTGATGGCCACGCTGGGAATCAGCTACTTCCTCGACGGCGCGGGCCAGACCATCTTCGGCAGCGATATCTACAAGATCGACATCGGTATGCCCAAGGAACCCATCATCGCGTTCGAGAGCCTGTTCGAGCGCGGCATCCTGATCAACAAGGAAGATCTCTACGCGGCGTTGATCGCGGCCGTGCTGGTGACGCTGCTCAGTGTGTTCTTCCAGAAGACCGGCACCGGCCGGGCCTTGCGGGCGGTGGCCGACGACCACCAGGCGGCGCAGTCGATCGGCATTCCGCTCAACCGCATCTGGGTCATCGTGTGGTGCGTTGCCGGTATCACCGCGCTGGTGGCCGGCATGATCTGGGGCAGCAAGCTGGGCGTGCAGTTTTCGCTCACCACGGTGGCGTTGCGTGCACTGCCGGTCATCATCCTGGGCGGGCTGACGTCGGTACCCGGGGCGATCATCGGTGGATTGATCATCGGCGTCGGCGAAAAGTTGTCCGAGGTCTTCCTGGGCCCTTATGTGGGCGGCGGCATAGAGATCTGGTTCGCCTACGTGCTGGCGCTGGTGTTCCTGATGTTCCGTCCGCAGGGGCTGTTCGGCGAAAAAATAATTGATCGCGTATGACCTTCGTCCTGAACCATCTTTCGGCGCAGACCAGCTTTGCGAAGCAAGGCTGAGCCAGACGCGTCTCAGCCAGTAGACCACCCGAGTATCCAACGATGTTTTATAGAGAAAACGGTCAATTCAAGACCTCGTACAAGACCGACCAGCAGATCTTCCCGATTGCGCAGGATCGTTGGCTGGTCCTGGCTCTGATCGTGTTCGCGTTCGTTGGCGTGCCGTGGGTCGTCGATGAATACACGTTTCGGGCGATCTTGATTCCGTTCGTGATCCTTTCGCTGGCAGCCGTCGGAGTGAACGTGCTGGTTGGTTATTGCGGACAGATTTCCCTGGGGTCTGGCGCCTTCATGGCGGTGGGTGCCTATGCCGCCTACAACACTTTCGTGCGGATCGACGGGATGCCGCTGATCGTCGCCCTGTTGTGCGGGGGCGTTTTCGCGACATTGGTCGGCATTTTCTTTGGCATACCCAGCCTGCGCGTGAAAGGCTTGTATCTGGCTGTCGCGACGCTGGCGGCCCAGTTCTTCTGCGATTGGGCGTTTCTGCGCGTGCCCTGGCTGACCAACAACTCATCGTCCGGCGCCGTGACGGTGTCCAACCTGCAGCTGTTTGGCTGGAAGATCGACACGCCGGTTGCGAAATACCTGTTCTGCCTT
>JANLQZ010000348.1:0-9299 GCA_031368125.1 Betaproteobacteria bacterium | reverse complement strand
GATGGTTCGTATCACGGTCAATACACCGGAAGCGGCACAGGCGGTCCCGCATATCCGGGACCAGCTGGACCGGATGGGAATTGACGTTCCGCTGATCGGCGACTTCCATTACAACGGCCATCGCCTGCTGACCGACTTTCCGCCGTGTGCGCAGGCGCTGTCCAAATACCGCATCAACCCGGGCAATGTCGGCAAGGGCGACAAGCGGGACCGGCAGTTCGGGCAGATGATCGAGGTCGCCATGCGGTGGAACAAGCCGGTGCGGATTGGCGTCAATTGGGGCAGCCTCGACCAGGAACTGCTGGCCCTGCTGATGGATGAAAACAGCCGGCGTGCCGAACCCTGGGATGCCAAACCCGTGATGTACGAGGCGCTGGTCCGGTCGGCCATCGATTCGGCGCAGCGCGCTGAAGAAATGGGCATGGACGGGCGCCAGATCATCCTGTCGTGCAAGGTCAGCGGCGTCCAGGATCTGGTGTCGGTGTATCGGGCGCTGGCGCGCCGCTGTGATTACGCGCTGCATCTGGGCCTGACCGAGGCCGGTATGGGAACCAAGGGGACGGTGGCGTCCGCAACAGCGCTGGCGATCCTGTTGCAGGAAGGGATCGGCGACACGATCCGGGTTTCGCTGACACCGGCTCCGGGCGAGTCGCGAACCCAGGAAGTCGTCATCGCGTCCGAGATCCTTCAGGCGCTCGGGGTGCGTTCTTTCGTCCCCAGTGTGACGGCGTGCCCCGGTTGTGGCCGCACCACCAGCACGACATTCCAGGAGCTGACCCAGCAGATCGATGATTTCCTGCGCGCCCAGATGCCGCTGTGGCGTGAGAAGTACCCTGGCGTCGAGAAACTCAAGGTGGCTGTCATGGGTTGCATCGTCAACGGCCCGGGCGAGAGCAAACACGCCGACATCGGCATCAGCCTGCCGGGTACCGGCGAGGCGCCCGCCGCGCCGGTATTCATCGACGGTGAAAAACGCATGACCCTGCGCGGCGACGCGATCGCACAGGAATTCCAGGCCGTGGTGGAGGATTACATCCAGAATCGGTTCGGCAGCCGGGCCGCCGTCCAGGACACTTGACCCCAGTACCCATGGCAGAAACGCAGACCAGCCAGCCGGCACGCAAGCTTGCCGCCGTCAAGGGCATGAACGACATCCTTCCTCCCGATTCCTCGCAATGGGAATGGTTCGAGCAGCATGTACGCGACATCATGGGGGCGTACGTCTATCGCAGCATCCGCACGCCGATCGTCGAGTACACGCAATTGTTCGTCAAGGGCACCGGCGAGACCACCGACATCGTCGAAAAGGAGATGTACTCCTTCGAGGACCGCCTGAACGGCGAACAGCTCACGCTGCGGCCCGAGAACACGCCGGGTGTGGTGCGTGCCGCGATCGAACACAACCTCACCTACGACGGCGGCAAGCGCCTTTATTACCTCGGACCCATGTTCCGCCACGAACGCCCCCAACGCGGACGTTACCGGCAGTTTTACCAGTTGGGCGCCGAAGCACTGGGTTTTGCCGGTGCCGAAGTCGATGCCGAACTGATCGTGCTGGCATCGCACTTGTTGCAGCGGCTGGGCTTGCCCGGCGTGCGGGTCGAACTCAACAGCCTGGGTATTCCCGCCGAGCGGCAGCTGCACCGGGTCGCGCTGATCAATTACTTCGAGCGCCATATGGACCTGCTCGACGCTGATGCCCGGCGCCGTCTGATGACCAATCCGTTGCGCATCCTGGACAGCAAGAACCCGGCCATGCAGGCTCTGGTCCTGGGGGCGCCCGAACTGCTGGATTTCCTCGGTGATTCGTCGCTGAGGCACTTCGATGCGGTCAAGTCGCTGCTGAGCGCCAGTGGCGTCGCATGGAGCGTCAACCCGCGCGCGGTGCGCGGGCTGGACTATTACAGCCACACCGTTTTCGAGTTCATCACCGATGAGCTTGGCGCCCAGGGCACCTTGTGTGGTGGCGGGCGTTACGACGGCCTGTTCGAGGTGCTGGGAGGCAAGCCGACACCGGCCGTGGGGTGGGGCATGGGCATCGAGCGCGTGCTCGAACTGGTGCGGGTGCGCGGCAATGCCGTGGCGGCTCCGGTGCCCGACGCCTACGCGGTTGTGCCTGACCAGGTACATCTCGCGCTTGTCTTTCAGACGCTGCAGGTCTTGCGCACGGCCGGGGTGAGCGTGCAGATGCATGCCGGCGCCCAGGAGACACATGGCAGCATGAAATCCCAGTTCAAACGCGCCGACGCCAGCGGTGCCGGCTACGCGATCGTGTTCGGGGCCAGCGAATTGGCGCAGGGGCTGGTGACCGTGAAGTCGCTGCGCGATGGCAGTGGTGCCCAGGTCACGCGTGCCCTTGCCAGTGTGGGCGAGTGGGCTGCCACCCTACAATCCAAACCCCAATAGAACCTACGTTATGGCAAACCAACTCGACCTCGAAGAACAAGAACAACTCGACCAGATCAAACACTTTTGGAAGCAGTATGGCAACCTGATCACGTGGGCGCTGATCGTGGTGATGGGTGCATTCGCGGGCTGGAATGCCTACCAGTACTGGCAGCGCAGCCAGGCTGCGCAGGCCGCTGCGATGTACGACGAAGTCGAGCGCATGACCAAGCTCGGAGACATATCGAAGGTCGAACGCGCATTCACGGACATGAAAGACAAGTACGCCGGCACCACGTACGCCCAGCAAAGCGGATTGCTGGTGGCCAAGCTCTACCACGAGGCCGGCAAGATCGATGCAGCCAAGGCCACTTTGGCGTGGGTCGCGGAAAAATCTTCCGACGAAGGTTATCAGGCAATTGCGAGACTCCGCCTGGCAGGCATTCTGGCGGAGTCCAAATCCTATGTCGAGGCGCTGGCCCAACTGGACGGGGCATTTCCCGCCGAGTTCACGGCGCTGGCAGCCGATCGCAAGGGCGACATCTTCGCCTTGCAGTCGAAGACGGGCGAAGCGAAGGCGCAATACGAAAAGGCCTACAAGGCCCTGGACGAGCGGACCGAGTACCGTCGCCTGATCGAGATCAAACTCAACGCCCTTGGGGCCGACCCGCGTGGCGCCGAGGCCAGCGCTGTCTCGGCCCAAACCGGAAAAGCCGCCGGTGCCGCCGCCAGCGCGTCGACTGCGGCAGCTGAGCAGGGGGCCAAATGAGCGGCCGGACATGGTTTCCCCGCGGCGTTGCAGCGGCAGCCGCATCACTTGGTCTTCTCGCATGGTTGACGGGCTGCGCGGGCGGCCCCGATAAACCGAAACCGACCGACTTGGGGCCGAATGCGACTCTGGTCAATGTGCGGCAAGTCTGGACCGCACGTATCGGTCCGGTTGGTTTCCCGCTCGACCTGAAGGTCAACGGCGGCGTGCTGACACTGGCGGACTCAGAAGGCGTGGTTGCCGCGGTGGATGGCGCTACCGGACGCGATCAATGGCGCACGGCACTGGGCGCCAAGATCGGCGCGGGTGTGGGCAGCGACGGGCGTTATGCGGCCGTGCTGACCAGTGCCAATGATCTGGTGGTGCTGGACGCCGGGCGCGAGATCTGGCGCGAAACCCTGGGTGCGCTGGGACATACCGCGCCGCTGGTGGCAGGTGCCAGGGTATTTGTCATGACGGCCGACCGGGTCGTGACGGCTTTCGACGTCCAGAGCGGGCGCAGGCTCTGGAGCTACAGCCGGACCGGCGACCAGCAATTGGCGTTGCGCCAGGCCGGCGTGCTGCTGGCAGTCGGCGATACGCTGGTGGCCGGCATCTCGGGGCGGCTGGTCGGACTCAATCCGCTCAACGGAACGCTGCGCTGGGAAGCGCCGATTGCGAACCCGCGCGGCGTCAACGATGTCGAGCGACTGGTCGACCTGGTCGGGCGTGTCAGCCGTGAAGGCGACGTCGTGTGTGCCCGTGCATTTCAGGCTGCGGTCGGTTGCGTCAATGCCGCGCGTGGCGCCGTGTTGTGGAGCAAGCCGGCCGGCGGATTCGAGGGCGTGCACGGGGATGGTGAATTTGTTTTCGGCACCGAGAGCGACGGCAAGGTGATCGCATGGCGCCGCGCCGATGGGGAACGCACGTGGGTGTCGGAGCGCCTCAAGTACCGCGGTCTGACCGCGCCGTTGGTAGCGGGGCGTTCGGTGGTGGTCGGGGATGCGCAGGGATTCGTGCACTTCCTTTCCAGGCAGGACGGCTCACCCCTGGGACGGATGTCAACCGACGGGTCGGCAATCGTGGCCGCGCCGGTGCTGGTTGGAAACACGCTGGCCGTGGTGACGCGCAACGGTGGCGTTTTTGGATTCAGGCCCGAGTGAGGTTTTCCGCGGCGATTGCCGGTCAATCATGAAACCCGTCCTGGCGCTGGTCGGTCGCCCCAACGTGGGCAAGTCGACGTTGTTCAATCGGTTCACCAGGACCCGTGACGCGATCGTGGCAGACTTTGCGGGGTTGACACGCGACCGGCATTACGGGCAGGGCAAACACGGAAAACACGAGTTCATTGTGGTGGATACGGGTGGCTTCGAACCCGACGCCGCCAGCGGCATCTTCAAGGAGATGGGCAAGCAGACGCGACAGGCCGTCGCCGAGGCAGACGTGGTCCTGTTCCTGGTCGATGGGCGCGCGGGTGTTTCGGCACAGGACCACGAAATCGCGCGTTACCTGCGGCGCCTGGGCAAATTCACTTTGCTGGTCGCCAACAAGGCAGAGGGCATGAAGGACGGCACGCGGCTGACTGAGTTCTTCGAACTGGGTCTGGGCGAGGTCCACGCCATTTCGGCCGCGCACGGGCAGGGTATTCGTGACCTGCTCGACGCTGCCCTGGCAGCGTTGAACCTGCCTGATCCTGATCTGTTGGAGGACGAGCCGGGAAGCGGCGCGATCAAACTGGCGGTCGCCGGCCGGCCCAACGTCGGCAAATCCACGCTCATCAACACCTGGCTCGGCGAGGAGCGTCTGGTTGCGTTCGACCAGCCCGGTACCACGCGCGATGCCATCATCGTGCCGTTCGAGCGCCATGGCCAGCGTTTCGAACTGATCGACACCGCGGGCTTGCGCCGTCGCGGACAGGTGTTCGAAGCGATCGAGAAGTTCTCGGTGGTCAAGACGCTGCAGGCGATCGAGTCGGCCCATGTTGTGCTGCTGCTGATCGACGCGACACAGGGCGTGACCGACCAGGATGCCCATATCGCTGGTTACATCCTGGAGAGCGGTCGCGCCGTGGTGCTGGCGATCAACAAGTGGGATGCGGTGGACGACTACCAGCGCGAGTTGGTCAAGCGCTCGATGGAGACCCGCTTGCCGTTTCTCAAGTTCGCCGCGATGCATTTCATTTCGGCCACCAAGCGCCAGGGGCTGGGACCGGTGTGGGCCTCGATCACGCAGGCGCACAAAGCCGCCAACTGCAAGATGTCGACCCCGGTACTGACCCGCCTGTTGATGGAGGCGGTGCAGTTCCAGAGTCCCAAGCGCGCCGGCATGTTCAGGCCCAAATTGCGTTATGCCCACCAGGGCGGCATGAACCCGCCGGTGATCGTGATTCATGGCAATTCGCTGGAACACGTCACCGACGCTTACAAGAGGTTCCTCGAAGGCCGTTTTCGCAAGGAGTTCGACCTTGTCGGCACACCCATGCGAATCGAAATGAAGACTTCCCGAAACCCCTTCGCGGACAAGGACAAGGACTGAAAGCGAGAGAGGCAATCCAATGCAGCCGCGTGAGACCCCAAAACAGGTCCAATCCAGGCGCAAGGCGCAACCGGGGTGGGGCCCCGGGGAGGCTTTGCAACAACGAGTGGGCCTGTTTCGGGGCCACCCCGGCGCGGGCGCATTGAATTGCCTCTCACGCCCTGAGCCCCCGAACCGGCCAAGCCAGTTGTGTGGGAATGGCCTCGGCTGGGCGATTGCTGCCGTTTTGCTGTGGTATCGTGCCGGCTTCAACTTCAATTCTTGAACACGGAGAATATCGTGAGCAACAAAGGCCAGTTACTCCAGGATCCGTTTCTCAACGCGTTGCGCCGCGAGCACGTGCCGGTCTCGATCTACCTTGTCAATGGAATCAAGTTGCAGGGGCAGATCGAGTCGTTCGACCAGTATGTGGTGCTGCTGCGCAACACGGTGACCCAGATGGTCTACAAGCATGCCATCTCGACCATCGTGCCGGGGCGCGCCGTGAATTTTTCCGTCAACGAGGGTGGCGAGCCATCTGCAGCCTGATCGCGTCGTCGTGCCGACACGCATGACCTCAGGTCGCTGACCCCACCGCCCGGCAATCTTGAGTTCGTCTGTCGCCTCTGACATCTCCGCGGCCCTGACCATCCTGGTTGGTGTTGATCTGGGCTTGCCGAACTTCGATGGCAAGCTCGAAGAGTTGGGACTGCTGGCCTCGACCGCAGGCCTCGTTCCTGTGGCCCGTGTGACCTGCAAGCGCAAGGCGCCGGATGCCGCATTGTTCATTGGCAGCGGGAAGGCCGACGAGATCAAGCTGCTGGCGCGGGAACTGGGCGCCACTGAAGTATTGTTCGACCAGAGTCTCAGCCCGGCGCAGCAGCGCAACCTCGAGCGGTACCTGGAACTGCCGGTCAACGACCGCACCCTGCTGATTCTGGAAATATTTGCCCAGCGCGCGCGCAGCCATGAGGGCAAGTTGCAGGTCGAACTGGCCCGGCTCCAGTATTTGAGTACCCGTCTGGTGCGGCGCTGGTCGCACCTCGAACGCCAGCGCGGCGGTATTGGCGCGCGCGGTGGCCCGGGCGAAACCCAGATCGAGCTCGACCGACGCATGATCGGTCAGAACATCAAACGCACCAAGGAGCGACTGCAGAAGGTCAAGCGACAGCGCCAGACGCAGCGACGCCAGCGCGAGCGGCGCGATACCTTCAACATCTCGCTGGTTGGATACACAAACGCCGGGAAGACCAGTTTGTTCAATAGCCTGGTGAACGCGCGCGCCTACGCGGCCGACCAACTGTTCGCCACGCTCGATACGACGACGCGGCAACTCTACCTTGGCGAGGCCGGGCGCTCGGTGTCCCTGTCGGACACGGTCGGCTTCATTCGCAATCTGCCGCACGGCCTGATAGACGCATTCGAGGCAACCTTGCAGGAGGCGGTGGACGCCGACGTCCTGCTGCATGTGGTGGACGCCGCGAACCCTGGCCACCCCGAGCAAATGCGCGAGGTCGCACGCGTGCTGGCCGAGATTGGTGCCGCGGATGTGCCCCAGATACTGGTCTTCAACAAGCTCGACGCGCTTGAAAACGAACGCTCACCCCTGCAACTGCAGGACGCGGTTGATCAGGACGGTGTGCAGACCGCCAGGTTTTTCGTGAGCGCCCGCACCGGGGCCGGTCTGGCCGGTTTGCGCCAGTATCTGGCGGCCCTGGCCAGCCGTGGCGCGGACGCGGCGCCGGACCAGAATGATTCCCCCGAGGCTCCCGAGGGCGCTGTGCGATTGGGCACAATCGAACCATGAAACACAAGAGAAACTGAGATGAAATTGCATTTACCCGTTTTGGGATGGGCGGCGTTGTCCAGCAGACTGCGAGGAATGTTCAACCTGAATGACTCGCGCTGGGGGCGTGGCGACGATAAGGCGGGTGAAACGGGCAAGCCGGAGGTGCCGCCGCAGGGGGAGCCGCCAGCGCCACCACCGCCGCAAGGCAACGACGGGCGCGGGCGCGGGCAGGGACCCAACCAGGGCCCTCCGGACCTGGACGAGTTGTGGCGTGACTTCAACCGCAAGCTCGGCGGCCTGTTCGGCGGGTCGCGCAATTCGGGCCGTGGCAACAACGGGGGTGGTGCCGGCGGCGGCAATGGCGGCGGATTCCGTCCCGACATGAAGAATGCGGGCATGGGCGCCAGCCTGATCGCCGGCGTCGTCGTGCTGATCTGGCTGGGCACCGGATTCTTCATCGTACAAGAGGGCCAGCAGGCCGTCATCACCCAGTTCGGCAAGTACAAGAGTTCGGCCGGGGCGGGTTTCAACTGGCGCCTGCCGTACCCGATCCAGCGCCACGAACTGATCTTTGTGACACAGATCCGGTCGGTAGATGTGGGGCGCGACACAGTCATCAAGGCCACCGGCTTGCGCGAATCGGCGATGCTGACCGAGGACGAAAACATCGTCGAGATCAAGTTCGCAGTCCAATACCGCCTGAGCGACGCCCGCGCGTTCCTGTTTGAAAGCAAGAATCCGACCGACGCGGTGATCCAGGCGGCCGAGACCGCCGTGCGCGAGGTCGTTGGCAAGATGCGCATGGACTCCGCGTTGTCGGAGGAACGTGACCAGATCGCCGTGCGGGTGCGTGCGCTGATGCAGTCGATCCTCGACCGCTACAAGATGGGCATTGAAGTGGTCGGCATCAACCTGCAGCAGGGCGGCGTGCGGCCGCCGGAACAGGTTCAGGCGGCATTTGACGACGTGCTCAAGGCCGGGCAGGAACGCGAGCGCGCCAAGAACGAGGCGCAGGCCTACGCCAATGACGTGGTGCCGCGGGCGGTGGGTTCGGCGTCGCGGCTCAAGGAAGAGGCCGACGCCTACAAGGCGCGCATCGTCGCGCAGGCCCAGGGTGATGCACAACGCTTCAAGTCGGTGCTGGCCGAGTACCAGAAGGCGCCTCAGGTGACGCGCGATCGGATGTACCTCGACACGATGCAACAGATCTACGGTAACGTGACCAAGGTGCTCGTTGACTCCCGCCAGGGCGCCAATTTGCTGTACCTGCCGCTGGACAAGATCCTGCAGCTCCCCGCGTCCGGCGGCGCCGATGCTGCCGTGCCGGTGACCGCGCCACCGGTTCCCGCGCCTGCGGGTGCGGCGCTTCCCGGCACCGCGGCTGCCGACTCCCGATCAAGGGACACATCGCGTTCACGTGAACGCGACACTCGTTAGGAAATCGCCATGAACAGGCTTGGTTTTGTATTTTCGTCGTTGCTGTTGTTGCTGGCGATCGCCAGTTCGATGTTGTTCGTCGTTGACCAACGCCAGTTTGGGGTTGTTTACGCACTGGGCCAGATCAAGGAAGTGATCACCGAACCGGGGCTCAACTTCAAGCTGCCGCCGCCGTTCCAGAACGTGTCCTACATCGACAAGCGGTTGCTGACCCTCGACACCACCGACACCGAGCCGATGCTGACGGCCGAGAAACAACGCGTGGTGATCGACTGGTATGTGCGATGGCGGATCTCCGAACCGACCCAGTACATCCGCAACGTCGGATTGGACGAGTCGGCCGGCGCCAACCAGCTCAATCGTGTGGTCCGCAATGCGTTCCAGGAAGAGATCAACAAGCGCACCGTCAAGGAACTTTTATCCACC
>JANLQZ010000335.1:0-7167 GCA_031368125.1 Betaproteobacteria bacterium | reverse complement strand
GTTGCTGAGCAGCACCTTGGCGTAGGTCCAGCCGCCACCCTCGTCGCCCACCAGGTTTCCGACCGGCACGCGGACCCCGTCGAAGAAGACTTCGTTGACGTCGTGGCACATGTCCATGGTGATGATCGGCCGGATCGTGATGCCGGGCGATTTCATGTCGATGAGCAGGAAGGAGATGCCCTTTTGCGGCCGGTCCTCCTGGCTCGTGCGCACCAGACAAAAGATCCAGTCTGCCCAATGCACATGGGTGGTCCAGATCTTCTGGCCGGTCACGACATAGTGGTCGCCGTCGCGCACCGCGCGCGTGCGCAGGCCCGCGAGGTCGGAACCCGCACCGGGCTCGGAATATCCCTGGGCCCACCAGTCCTCGCTGCTGCGAATGCGCGGAAGAAAGCGGTCTTTCTGCGCCTGCGAGCCGAAGGTGTAGAGAATGGGCCCGACATAGTTCACGCCGAACGGAATCAGCCACGGGGCTCCGGCTTCGCTGGTCTCCTCCTCAAAGATGAAGCGCTGCAGCGGCGTCCAGTCACAGCCGCCGTAAGCAGCCGGCCAGTGGCCGACAATCCAGCCCCGGGCCTCCAGCAGCCGCAGGTAGGACAGGTAGTCGGCCTTTTCCAGCTCGAGGTTGTTCATCACCTTGTGGCGAAGCGCACTGGGTAAGGTTGTCGCGAAGGCCCGTACCTCGGCGCGGAACGCGTCCGGATCCGCAAGGGCTTGGGAATGGATGTCAGCCATGCGTCGTCCTGCTGCGCGGCGAGCGGCGTGCCACGCTCAGTTGGGCTCGATGCCCGCCGCCTTGACGAGCTCGGCGTTGAGCTGTATGTCCTTCTTGAGGAAGGCGTCGAACTCGGCCGGCGACATCGGAATCGGGTCCATGACCAGCGTGTTGAACTTCTCACGCAGTTCGGGAGAGCGCAAGGCCTTGACGGTTTCCTCGTTCAGGCGGTTCACGATGGCCCGCGGCGTCCTGGCCGGCGCGAACATGCCGATCCAGACCTCGTAGTCGGAGTTGGGCAGGCCGGCCTCGATGCTTGTCGGGACATCCGGCAATGCGGAAGAGCGTGCCTTGCTGCTCACGGCAAGCGCCACCAGCTTGTCGGCCTTCAGGTGCTGCACGGCCAGACCGATGGGGCTGAAGTAGTAGTCCACGCGGCCTGCCAGGACCTCGGTGAGTGCCTCGGCGGAACTCTTGTACGGCACGTGCACGCCCTTCATGCCGGCGGCCATATTGAGCCGTTCCGCGCCCAGGTGCGTGGCGCCGCCCGTGCCGGCCGAGGCGTAATTCATGGAGCCCGGCTTGGCCTTGGCGATCTTCACGAAGTCTGGCAGGCTGCGCACGCCCTTGCCCGGCGCAGTGACGAGCACCATCGGCACCGAGGCGAGCGCCGTCACGCCGACCATGTCCTTCGCAACGTCGAAACTCAGGTTCTTGTAGGTCGAGGGTATGACGGCGTAGGAGTTGGATTGCACGAGGATGGTGTAGCCATCGGCCTCTGCATGGGCGACCAGTCCGATGCCGATCGTGCCGCCGGCACCTGGCTTGTTGTCGATGAGGATGGGCTGGCCCAACTGCTTGGAGACCTGCTCCAGAACGGCGCGCGCCACGATGTCAGTGGCCGCGCCGGCCGCAAACGGCACCACCGCCTTGATGGGTTTCGATGGCCAGGGTGGCGCCTGCGAAAGGGCCAGCAGGGGCATGGAGGCGAGGCAGAGTGTCAGCAAGGTGCGCCGGAATGGCTTCATGATGTCTCCTTGAAAGAACTTTGGCTGGACCGGTTGAGCGCCTGCATTTGTGCCGGTCTTGCGGATACCTTCGTCTTGGCAACAGCGAAGTCCAGCGCCGGCCACGGAACAGCGGTGCGACCGTCGCTGCCATAGGCCTTGAGCAGGGCCGCGATGGTCCACATCAGCAGTGCATCAAGCCGTGAGAAGCCGGAGGCGTGGCGCGTGAGCTGCCCCGTCTGGTACATGACGCTGGAGATCTGCAAGGTGATGCCGTCGACTGGTGCGTCGCGCACAAGCTCGCGGTTTGCAATGGACGTTTCGACCGCCACACGGATGCTGTCTTCCAGCCTGCGCAGCGTGGCGCGGATGTTCTGGCGCATTTCGGGCGTCAGGGCGTCGGCTTCCATCGAAAAGCGCGACAGCAGGCCCCAGGGTCGCCCACCCTTTCCCTCCGGGTTGAAGCGCAGGTAGGAGTCGAATGCCCAATCACGCATGCGCACGAACTTTTCCGTGAGCGTGGTGGTGTGATCAATCCAGATGCCCCCGGTGGCCTGCAAGGTTTCCTTGGACACGCGCTTGAGCACGGCCGTGGCCAGCGCGGCCTTCGTACGGTAGTAATAGTGCACATTGGAGTGCGTGATGCCGAGTTCCCTGCCGATGCCGAGATAACTCACGCCGTTGTAGCCGTTGCGGATGAACAATTCGGTGGCGACGGCCTCGATTTGCACCGTCAGGTCGATCGGCGGCGCACTGGACGCCGCACGGGTCAAGCCGCGCGTTCCCAAAGAACCTCCTGCATGGGACGGGCCCGGCCATCGGTCGGGGCCTCGGTGCGCAGCAGCAAGCGGTTGGGACTGGGAAAACTGGCCAGGCGGACCAGGTCGCGCCCTTCCCAGTTCGGAATCCAGCACACATCGACATGGTGCAGCACGCGGTCTTCGGCCACCGTAAATCGGCCGGCGTAGGCGACCATCCGGTCCAGGCAGCGGGCCTTGTCGGCGGTCGGGATGGAATCCCATTCGCCGCGAAAATGCGGCCGGTCCAGCGCGCCGATCAGCACCTGCATGTGACCCGTGGGCCAGTAGCTGATGGAGCCCTTGGCGTTCGGGCCCAGCGCGTCGCGCCAGGGGCCGCCGGCGTGTTGTTCGATGAAAGACACCAGGCGCCAGTGGCCGATCAATTCTTGCATTTCGATCATGGTGCGCTCCTCTTCAGATGATTTGTTCGCGTACCAACTTGGCCAGAGCCTCGGGCCCCAGACCCAACCATTCGCCAAATACTGATGCGTTGTCGCGCCCGACCTCGCCGCTAGGCTCGATGGCGGGCATGGGGGTGTCGCTGAAGCGCAGCGATGAGCGCGGCAGTGGCATGCGGCCATACAGTGGGTGCTCGACCCATTCCAGCGCCTTGCGTCCCAACATCTGCTCGTCGTTGACCACTTCACCGATGTCACGTACCGGGGCGCAGGTCACGTTGGCGGTGACAAGCTGCTGAAAGGCATCGTTCTTGGTACGTGGTGTGGTGAACGCTGAAACGATCGCGTCCACTTCGTCCATGCGTTGCACGCGCGCACCAAGCGTGGCGTAGCGTTCGTCGCCCACCAGTTCCGTTCGACCGATCACGGTCAGCAACCGATTCCATTGCGCATCGTTGGAGGCAACAATGGCAATGTAGCCGTCGGAGGTGGGGTAGACGTTGTAGGGCGATTCGGCCATGCCGCCGTGGCGGTTGCCTGTACGGGCCGAGACCTGGCCCTTATTGGCGTAATACAGGCCGAGGTTGGAGGCCAGCGAGGGGTAGACCGACTCCATCATCGAGACCTCCACCAGTCGCCCTTCACCTGTCGCCCGGCGCTCGTACAGCGCCGTGACCACGGCCGCGTACAGGTGCACACCGCCAAGAAAGTCGGCCACGGCCGGGCCGACTTTCACGGGCGGCCGGTCTTCGAAGCCGTTGATGCTCATGAGGCCGGACATGGCCTGCACGGCGATATCCATGGCGGGGTAATTCTTCATCGGCCCGGATCGGCCATAGCCCGACCCGGACGCGTAAATCAGGCCCGGGTTGACCTGCTTGAGCGCGTCGTAGCCCAACCCGAGCCGCTCCATCGCACCTTGCGAGAAGTTCTCGATCAGCACGTCGGCCTTGGCAATCATTTCGCGGATCAGCGCCTTGCCACGCGGGGTCTTGAGGTCGAGCGTGATGAACTCCTTGTTGGAGTTGAGCATGGCAAAGGGTACGGCAGCGCCGCCCACCTTGGCACGTCGGCGCAGGTTCTCCCCACCTCTCGGTTCGACCTTGATCACCCGCGCGCCGGCCATGGCCATCAGGAAGGTGCAATACGGGCCGTTGTAGATCTGGCCCAGGTCGACCACTGTCACACCCGTCAAAGGGCCGTGGATATTGTTGGCCATTGTCATCGCCCCTCGGCGCGGCCCGCCAACATGCTGCGGGCGATCACCATACCTTGAATCTCTTGGAGACCTTCACCGGCGAAGCGACCGCGCAGATTGACGTGGCGGCACTCCAGGTGCAAGGATGCGTCGTGCCCACGCCGCCAATGGCCTGCGCACGCTTCAGGCAACGACGCGCGATCCCGCGCGACAGGACGCCACCCTCGGAAACCAGCCAGCTTCCTGTCATGTCCATCTCCACTCACGCGCAAGCGCTTGGGTCATTCAGGAATGGTAGTGATATTAGACATATGTGTCAAACACATATGACTTCCCGGTCGGGCGCGGGCTGACTGGACCCAATCTATCCGGTCTTGCTGGGCGACTATGGTCGCCATGCCGGCGGCCTCACCCCAAAGCCATCAAGGAACCTTCCCGCGCCTTGTCCAGCCCCCTGAGCAAGGTCTTGGCCGCTCCGGTTGGCCTGCGTTTGCCCTGCTCCCAATTGCGAATCGTCTCGAGCGACACACCAATGCGGCGCGAAAACTCCAGTTGCATCAGCCCCAGGCGCTTGCGGACACGTTGCGCGAACAGTGCCGCGTCATGGGCGGCGGCGGCATCATCCATCTTCTGTTGCGCCTTGAGGTCAGCTTCGGACGTACCCGCAAGCTTGCGCACGTTCACTCGCCCGGCCGGCGTCTGTAGGACCGCTGTGTAACGTTTCAAACGCAGCGTTTTCATAGTCATGCACCTCGCGCAGATTGGCCTTGCGGGCCGAAATGAAGCGAATGGCAATGCCGCGCATCGTAGCCGCGAGGGGACCGCAATTGAAACTAGCGGTAGTGGCTCAGGTGGTGTGCCCCAATGCATAACGTTCGCTTCCAACAGCGCGATCAGGCGGGCGCACTCGACTTTCAGTTCCGCTACCGAATCACGGTCAAACATGGAATCCATGGCAATCAGAGCGTCCATACGATCACGCACCCCGAAGAGAATCCTCGTAGCGGGTAGCACGGGTGGCATTGCTGAGAAAGCCAACGACCAGTCAACGTGAAGCGTGCGGCGCCGCCCCTCCGTTCGGTCCTGCCTGTGCACGAATGCCGATCACGATCGGTTATGACCTGGAACGGCGAACCAGCCTCACGCGGACCCACTCACCTCACGGCGAACTATCCGCGACAACACATCACCCATCGACGCACGCGCCAGCGCCATGTCATAGTCGGTCTGCAAACCCAACCAGAACTCGGCGCTGGTGCCGAAATACTGGGCCAAGCGCAAGGCTGTGTCGACGGTGACGGCACGCCGTGCGCGCACCACATCGTTGATGCGCGGTCCTGGGACCTGCAAGGCAATGGCTAGGGCATTCGCGGTCAATCCCAGCGGGATCAGAAACTCCTCGCGCAACACTTCGCCAGGGTGGATGGGCCGCATGCCGTTGATGATGGCTTCCATGGCTTCTTCCTTTCAGTGGTAATCGACAATTTCAACGTCCCACGCATCGCCCTGATCGAACCGAAAGCAAATCCTCCATTGGTCGTTGATGCGAATGCTGTGCTGGCCTTTGCGGTCGCGCCTGAGCGCTTCCAGGCGGTTGTTGGGTGGCATGCGCAGATCATCGAGCCGTGTGGCGCGGTGCAGCATCTGCAACTTGCGTTCCGCCACCGCGCGAAAGTTCACAAACCGGGCAATGGGCTTTCCCTCGAACAAGGCGCGGGTTGGCGTGCTCTTGAACGATCGGATCATGGTTTGAATTCTATATCGCGTGGCGTTAGACGCCACGCGGTTGTTCGCCCCTTTCCCCGCGTCACGCCAACGCTCGTGGCGAGCTTGGGGCACAACATTTACATCGTGGTGGGCCCGGTGCGGCGCCGCGCGGGCAAGGTCGAACTACGGTTTGCTCGAGAAGCCCACGGCATTGCTCTGCTGCAGCGGCCATGGGGTTTCCCGACGCGATGACGCAATGGCCAACTTGGCCAATGGCACAAGACCCGACATTCCAGTTCGCAACTTTTACCGTCACGCAAAATCGCAGGCTACGGAAACCGTAAGCCCATGATTTATCAGCGAATTCAGCAAGAACTTTTACCGTCAGGCCCGAAATCCGTATGACGGTAAATTTTTGCCGGCCAGATCGACGCAGATTTTTACCGTCAGATTTACCGTCAAAATCACGTCAACGCATTTGAATGGATGGCTCGAAATAGCCCAAAATCGCCCTATAACTCAAACACTTGAGCCGTACTATTGATCCTATTGATGATGTTTTTAGGATAGTTGATAGACACTCGTAACTCGTTTATTTTAAATAGAAAGTTGATGAGTTTTTTACAATATCATTCCCACTCAATTGTTTCCGAGGCCTGCAAACCCGCATGGGTGCTGGCTTTCTCTATATGGACCATCTAACTTTACCGTCATATTTACCGTCAAAAAACAAGCGCTTTTACTGGCGCGGGAGATGCACTCGGTTTGCGCGGCGACTACTCTTCCACATCAATCATCAACTATCGGCGAGAACTGAAAGCCCATCGAAGCCATTGCATCCTAGTTTTTTCCTTCAAGGAACAAGTATAAAGCAACGACTTTTCGTTGCCTAACGTTATATAGCGAGCGTGTTCCAATCTTTGAAATCCAGGAGCGGTCAATCGCTTGCTGAGTAGACCGTTGCCGGTTGTTCAATAATTTCCGATAGCCTGGGACAAAAGTAAGTCAACGCGAACAACTCTAGTCTTTGGTGCAGCCTATGGCGACTTTCGCCTTTGAATTTTCATTGTTACATTTTGCGCTCAATTCGTCTCCCATAAGGACACGAAATTGCCGTTCATTATCATTTGCGGAGGACTTGGCGCTTATACCAGCGCTTCAACGATCCGGCGTTGATTCAAAGAAGAAGCACTCAGGCAACATGGCCGGAGCGACGTAGTCCGCGTCTTGGGCAGACACGCCACAAGCGAAGAAGCTCTCGCGCCACCGGCGCACGACTGCCACGATCTGGTCGATTTCCCTGCGAGCCTCTTCGGCTGACAACCCGAAGCGACCTGACTGC
>JANLQZ010000299.1:0-6443 GCA_031368125.1 Betaproteobacteria bacterium | reverse complement strand
GAAGACGGCCTGTTGGCCAACTACCAGATCTGCACCCCGTCGACTGTCAACGCCTGCCCAAAAACACCCTGGGGTGAGTCCGGCGCGTATGAACAGGCAGTGCTCAACACGGTGCTGGTGGAAAACTTCAAGGACGAAAGCAACTTCAAGGGCATTGACATCCTGCGTGCCATTCGCAGCTTCGACCCATGTATGCCCTGCACGACGCATGTGATGGTGGAGGGCTCCGACCGCGTCATCACGCGGGAAGTCACCACCTGCGCCTGCGGAATCTAGCGCCCCGAAAAACCATGGCGCGTGTTGTGATCGGCCTAGTGGGCTACTGCCAGTTTGTTCGCGGCTATGTGCTGGGCCCCGAATTGATGACCCGTTTGCAGGCTGGTCCCTGGCCCGAGCAGGTGGAGATTCGCGAAATGAACTGGGGCCCGATTGCCATCGTGCAGGACTTGCAGGCCAGCGGCGCCAGATTCGACCGGGTCGTTTTGATCGGGGCGGGCGACCGGGGATTGGCGCCGGGAAGCGTAACGTGCCGCCGCTGGACCGGGCAAGTGCGGGACATGCAGGCAGTGCAGCGTCGTGTGTTCGAGGCCGTCACGGGTGTCATCAGTGTGGACAACTTGCTGGTCATCGGTGCCCACTTCGGTGTCTGGCCTGATCAATTGTTCAGCGTGGAAGTGCAGCTGCCGGAGAGTTGTCTGGGCGACCAGGTGCTGGCCGAGATCGAGGCAGGCCGACAATCCGGTCACTTGGCGGTCATAGGCGAGCAGGGGTTGACACCGGACAACCTCGAACTGGTGCAGCGCATGGTTGCGGTCACTCGCAGCGCCGCACTCGAAGGGGCGCCAGCAGCACATGAAACCCTGTCACTGGATTCAGACCACCTGATTCCGGTGGCGACGGTTTGTCATTATGATTTCGGGGACGCGGGCCAAGCTTCTTCGCGCTCGAACATTCGGGAGCAATTGCGATGAACACCGTGCTGACCACCCTGGTGGGAACCAACCATGACATCCGCAAGGAAAGCGCGCTGGAGCGCCTCGTCCACCGTGAGGAAGTGCTGCAGATTTGCTACTGGTTCCAGGGTGAAGGGCTGGGAAATGTCTACTTGCCCAAGCTGCTGGTGCCGTTTTTGAACCGGCGCGTGGACGATATCGATGCCTCGCTGAAGGAGCTGGCGGATCTGGGGGACCTGGAGCCAGTGCAGCAGCCGGGCGGCGGGTATCGCCTTACCCCAGTCGGCAAAAAGAAAGCCGGTCAATTGTTCGCCGAGAGTTTTTCCGATTTTCAGAAGCAGGGGCATGGCGAGTGTGATGCCGGTTGTTGCGACGGCGACGACCATTCCCAATGTGGCGACGAGTGCGCGCTGCACTGAGCGACACACCGATCACCCCGATGGCTGACGCACCTCAAGGCGAATCGGCTCCTGCCCCGGAAGATTTGCAGACGCTGGTTGACTTTCTGTCCAACGACCAGTGGGACCACCTGCTCGCCGACGTGAACCGGCAAATTCAAACCATGGAAGATTTGCCGGCGGGCGAAGTGAAGACGGCGGTGTTTGATCTGCTCCAGGGCGTTGATGCCATCCACCGTGAGGCCTTGCGTCGGCTGGTGCGATTGTTCAAAGAGGGCGTGCTGGAAAAAGTCGTCTCCGACCCGGCAATCCACACGCTGATGGATCTCTACGACTTGCTGCCCCCGCACAGCGAAGCGCCCGTTCCAGAAAAGCCAAGGCACCGCTTCCCCACCATTCCGATCAAGGCCGTGGACGCGTCGCCCGCCGCCCGAACCCGTTACCCGCATTGGGTGCCGGTACTGCAGCCTGGCGAACCGTTGATGCCCCATTCAGCAACCGAACTCGAAGTCGACGGGCTGCCGGTGCTGCTGGTGCGCCATGCAGACGATCTGTTTGCGCTCGCGTCCAGGTGCGCACAGGACGGCGCTTCGCTCAAAGGTGCCACCTTGAGCGGCTACACCCTCGCCTGCCCCAACCACTCCGGTTGTTACTACGATATTCGCCAGGGCAGCCGCATGGGCCACAGCGACTCCATCGGTTGCTTTCCCGTGAGGCGGGAAGCCGATGGCAAAGTGCTGGTGGGGCTGGACATGGATTTCACGCCCAGTTTGCCGAGCTTCTGACTACGCGATGGACGACGCCGGGCCGCGCCCAAGAATTCTGATTGTCGGGGTTGGCAACGTCCTGCATGGTGACGATGGCTTCGGTGTGGAGCTTGCTTGGCGGCTCGCGAAGCAGGATTTCCCACCTGGCGTCAAGGTGATGGAAACTGGAATTGGCGGGATGAGCATCGTGCAGGAGTTGATGGACGGCTACGACGCAGTGCTGTTGCTGGACGCCTACCAGAGCGGGGGGCGACCGGGCGAGGTGCGCCTGCTGCAGCCCTTGTTGCCAGACCTGACCGGGCTCGACATACACGCGCTGCGTGACTATTTCGCCGACACCCACTACGCGACACCGATCCGCGCCTTGGCGCTGCTGGAGCACCTGGGGCACTTGCCGCAGCGCATTGCAGTCATTGGTTGCGAGCCGACAACGGTCGACCGGTTGGAACTGGGGTTAAGTGTGGCCGTGACGCTTGCGCTGGACGAAGCCGAACGCTTGGTGCATGCGTGGGTGGCCCAGCTACAGGCCGGCGTGAGCGCGAAAATGCGGCCCGCCGCAACATGACTTCAGGCCCCGGTCAGCCGCCCCCGGACGTACAATGTTTTTGATGCCTTGACATCGGCAGATCGCGGCAGATCGATACCGAAGCTGCGCAAGCTTGATCGACCTGTCGCACGAAACAACGTCCGTCACCAGGAGTCGCTAAATGAAAATCGCAACCGTTGGCAAGGGCGGGTCTGGAAAAACTACTTTGGCTGGCACGCTTGCGCGGGTACTCGCGCAAGGCAATTGCAAAGTCCTTGCAATTGACGGTGACCCCAATCCGAACCTTGCGCTGACGCTTGGGATGGCGAGCGAGGAGGCCGACAAGATCACGAATATTCCGTCCAGCGTAGTGGATTTCCGCGAGGAAAGCGACGGTACCCGCAAGCTGTATATGACGCTGTCGCACCAGGACCTGATCGGGAAATATGCTGCGGCCGCGCCTGAAGGCATTGAACTGATCCTGATGGGGAAACCGGCCGATGGCAGCGCCGGTAGCGGTTGCATGTGCGCATCGCACCGCGCTGTGCGCGGTCTGATTGCAGAGATGAGCGGTTACGGTGAATACACCATCACCGACATGGAGGCCGGGCTCGAACATCTGAAACGTGGAACGGCACGCAACGTGGATGTGATGCTGGTGGTGGCAGAGCCATATTTTCGCTCCATGGAGGCCGCCGCCCGTACCTTCGTCCTGGCCAGGGAGTTGAAGATACCGCATCTCTACGTGGTGGCCAACAAGGTCAAAAACGCGGATGACCAGGCGGCCATGGATGAATTTTGCCGCAAGCACGACATGCCGCAAATTGGAACCGTCCCCGAAGAGCCGATGTTTGCCGAAGCCGAGCGTCATAGGGTGGCGCCGATAGATTTCGCACCAGGCAGCGCGGGGGTGGAGGCGATTCGCGCGATAGCGGGGGAAATCAGGCGCTTGGCGGCAACCCCTGCGATGGCGGTCCATCAGGAGTCCTATCTTTCGGCCCGGCTGCACCCATAGAACGTCATCACGCGTTCACACGTGGTGCTGGCCGAAGTGATCTGGGTTATCGATGTCAGGTACGCCGGCACGCCGAAATAATCGATCGCCGCGTTGGTGCTGTAGAGAGCCGGTTGGCTGCGGCGTTGCGGGTCGGTGCGGTCGTGGTGATTCACCGGTACCTCGACTGTCCGCACAGGCAGGAGCTCGCAGTCCTGGTGGGGCGCCGCGCCCGGGCGGTTGATCTTCGACGCATCCCCTATCTGCTGGCGCGCCGCCGGCGATTGCAGTGGCACGTTGCGGCATCCAGCCGACGATGGCCAACACTTGCCCGCCGGCCTTGTCGGCGAGGTTCCAAAGCTATCGGGAGCCATTCCGATGCTTCATCTGCAGGCCGTTTGCCAGGAGATTTCTATAGCACTTTAGTGCTACAGTCGTACCACGCCCAGGAGATGGATGCACCATGTCTACCACGACTATTCGAATCGAAGACGACCTGAAGGCGCGTATTGCCGCCGTGGCGGAACTCGCTGGCAAGACGACGCATGCATTCATTCTCGACGCCATCGCCCAGACCGTCGAACAGGTTGAACTGGACCAGGCCTTTCATGCGATCGCCGGGCAGCGCTGGTCGAAGATCGTGGCCACTGGAAAGACGGTGCCATGGGAGGAAACGAAGGCGTATCTCACTGCTCGGGCGCGTGGGGAGCGCCCGCGCAAGTCGGCCGCCCGCAAGATTGCCCGCCAACGCGCTGCATGACGCGAATCGAAATTGCACCCGAGGTGTTCGACGACTTTGACCGTTTTCTGGACCACGTTGCGCAGTTCGACGTCGGTAGCGCGCCGCAGCGGATTGCGGAAATCGTCGAGGCGGTGCAAATTCTTGGGACCAGCCCACTCATCGGTCACCCGGTCAAAGGCGGCATGCGCGAGTTGGTGATAGGGCGCGGTTCTCGCGGCTACGTCGCCTTGTACCAGTACGCAGCGCAGATCGACACGGTGTTCCTGTTGGCCGTGCGTAGCCAGCGGGAGGCGGGTTACAAGCGGGCCGGTTGAACTGCCAGCGCGGACCCGCAACCTCATGGATCCATCACCGCCGCGGGCGGATGCTTGAGCACCGCCACCACGGTCTGCAATCCGCTGTGCAGCTGCTCCAGCGACGCGACCGCGTTCAGGCTGATGCGCACCGCATGCGGCGCCGGGCTGCGGCCCACCGCGAAGTGGTCCATGGTGCGTACCAGCACGCCGGCCTGGCGCAGCGTGGCGGCGTATTGGCCGGCCCGCCAGGGTTCGGGCAGCGGCAACCAGATGTGCGGGTAGTCGGCGGCCCAGCGCAGTCCGAAGCCGCCCAGGCTGCGCCGGGCGATGGCCAGCCGTTCGGCAATGTGCTGGCGCTGCAACGCGATCAGGTGCTCGGTCTCGCCGGTCTCGAGCCAGCGGGTGGCGATCTCGGGCATCAGCGGCGCGACCATCCAGCAGTCGGCGCGGATACTCGCCGCCACCTTGTCCAGCCACGGCGCCGAAGCTTCGAGGTACCCCACGCGCAGGCCGGGCGCCATCACCTTGCTGAAACTCGAGATCAGGAACGACTGGCCCGGCACCAGGGTGCAGATGGCGGGCAGGGGGTGCTCCAATGCGGCCGCGTGCACCACGTCCTCGATCAGCAGCAGGCCACGTTTTTGCACGATGGCGGCGATCGCCTCGCGCCGCTGCATGTCCATGGTGCTGGTGGTCGGGTTGTGCAGGGTGGGCGAACAGAACAGCAGCTTGGTGTTGAAGGTCTGCGCCGCGCGGTCCAGCGCTTCCGGGCGAATGCCCTGTTCGTCCATCTCCAGGCCCACCACCTGCAGCCGCAGCGAACGCGCCAGCGCCAGCATGCCGGGGTAACTCAGCGCTTCGGTCAGCAGCGTGTCGCCCGGGTGGGCGATGGTGCGCAACACGCCGGCCAACGCATGTTGCGCGCCATGCGTGACCATCACGCGCTCCCACGCGCCGCCGGTGCCGAAGCGTTTGAGCCAGGCCGCGCCCGCCTTGCGGTGGTGTGTCGCCCCGGCCTCGGGCTGGTACTTGAGCACCCGGGCCACCTGCTCCGGTGCCAGGCTCAGGGCCGCCATGGCGCGCAGCAGGGCGTTGGTCTCGTCGGTGGTTATGGCGATGTTGTGCGCCAGGTCGATCTGTTGCGCCGCCGGCCCGGTGGCCGCGTCTTCGGTGCTGGTGTCGCGGTTGCGCACGTAGGTGCCGTCGCCCACGCGCGCACCGGCCAGCCCCTGGCGCTCCAGGCTCGCATAGGCGCGGCTGACCGTGCCGGTGGTCACGCCGAGGCGTTTCGCCATCACCCGGTGGGGCGGCAGTTTTTCGCCCGGCGCCAGTTGGCCGGTCTCGATGGCCTGGGCCAGTTCGTCGGCGATCGCGAGGTAGCGGGGCCGGTTTTCCGGGGCGGGTCGGGGGGTGGTGGATGGCATGGTCTTGCGGGCTCCGCGGACACGAACCGCGGTGTCAATTCTGCATTCAATCGAACAATGGCTCGCCATTGGATGCATTCAATGGGTGGGCCGTCGTAGCTGGCTGCGCTGCTTTCGGCGCGTCGCAGTTTCATCAGTCAGTCATTAGTTTGGCTACTTCTGCGACGCGTGATTCTTCGTTTGTCCGGCCTGGCGCAAGCCATGACACTTGGCCGGGTCATTTTGAAGTTGAGTTTTTCATCAAGAGGGAGTGCGGGCAATGCCTGAGATTCGAATCGTGGACGGCGCCCGGGCGCCCGTCGCCGTGTTGCGGGACCACCGGGGCGACACGCCATTGCCGGCG
>JANLQZ010000296.1:0-4635 GCA_031368125.1 Betaproteobacteria bacterium | reverse complement strand
GATGTCGCAGTTCTGTTCCGAAAGGAATGTGTTTTGCTGCTCCGTCTCCACGCCCTCGGCGACCACCAGGATGCCGAGCTCGTGCGCCAGCGCGATCGTCGCCCGCACAATCGCGGCGTCGTCCGAATCGGTAGCCACGTCCCGCACAAAGGAACGGTCGATCTTCAACTCGTCGATCGGAAAGCGCTTCAGATATGCAAGTGAAGAGTAACCGGTGCCGAAGTCGTCCACGGCGATGCGCACACCCAGCGCGCTGATCTCCTCGAGCAGTTCGACCACCTGCTCGGCGTCGGTCATGGCGGTGGTCTCGGTGATTTCGAGCTTCAGCAGCGACGCGGGGATGCCGGTCTCGCGCAAGGCGTTGCGCACCACCTCGACAATATTGCGGTTCACGCATTGCCGTGCCGACACGTTGACCGCTACTGGCATGGGCGGTTGCCCGGCTGCGAGCCACGACGCGACATCCTTGGCCGCCTGCATCACGACCCAGGCACCGATTTCGACAATCAGGCCGGTTTCCTCGGCAACACCGATGAACTGGTCCGGCTGCACCAGCAACTCGGGCGTGCGGCGCCAGCGCAGCAAAGCCTCGAAGCCGACCAGTGCGCCGTTGCGCAAATCGTACTGCGGCTGGTAATGCAGTTCGAACTGGGCGTTGCGCAGTCCGTGGCGCAGGTCGACCTCGATCGCCAGGCGCTCGCGGGTCCAGATCTTGAGCTCGGAGGAATAGAAATGGAATCCGGTGTCGGGGTGCGACTTGGCCCGGTACATGGCGGTGTCGGCCTTGGCCATCAGCACGTCAACGTCGATCCCGTCCTGCGGCGCCATCACGATCCCGACGCTGCAGGCGCTCGGCAGCCGAATGCCGTTGGCATCGATGTCCTCTCCCAGTGTCGCGATCAGCTTGGCGGCCGCCACCGCGACCGCCTCGGCACCGGACACATCCTCCATCAGCACCACGAACTCGTCGCCACCCCAGCGCGCCACGAAGTCGGTGCTGCGGCAGATGCCTTTGAGCCGTTCGGCCATGACCTTGAGCACTTCATCACCGAGGTTATGTCCCAGGCTGTCGTTGATGCGTTTGAAGCGGTCGAGGTCCAGAAACAGGACCGCGATCGAACTACCGAGCCGCTGTACGCGCGCCAGCGCCAGGCCCAGGCGGTCGCGCAGCAAAACCCGGTTGGGCAGGCCGGTCAAGGCATCGTGCGTCGCGGCATGCTCGAGCTGGCTGGCGCTGGCGACGGCCTCCGTCACGTCGGCCAGCACCAGCACCGCGCCTTCCATTCTGTCGCCCGGACCGCGCAGTGGATTGACGGTGGCGCGCAGGATGCGCGCCGGGCCTGCAGACGCGCTCAGGCCCAGGTCGGTGGACAGGCGCACGGTACGGCCGCTGCGCATGCACTCTTGTGCGGCAGCACTGAGCAGCGCCGTGCTTTGGGCCGTCAACGGCATGGCCGCGTCCAGTTGCTGGCCCACCGGATTCGCGCCCTGCGACTGCCGCTGCGCCACCGGATTGGCATAACGCACGGTCGACTGCCTGTCGATGGTGAGCACACCGTCGCCGATCGCCTCCAGCGTTGCCAGCGAATGTTGCCGCGTCCGCGCCAGCCGGTCGCGGCTGGTTCGCAAATGCAGCGCGAGCCAGACGACACGCGCGGCCACCAGAGCAAGCACCGCCGTACCTGGTGCCAGCCAGAACTGGCTGGTGTGCAGCACTGCCGCACTGGCCAGCAGTGGCAGGCACACGGTGATGCCGGCGAGTACGAGGTGGTGGCGTTCGGTGCGCAGCGGCCACAGCGCCAGGCTCGACACCATGAGCAACGCAAACACCAGTTGCTGGGCGGTGGATGCCGGGGCAATCAGCGAATGGCCGCGCAAGGCCTCGAAGGCATTGGCGTGGAACGCCACCGCCGGCATCATCGACTGGCGGCCAGACACTGGCGTGGCGAGTTCGCCGCCGAGCCCGGGGGCCGTGATGCCGACGAATACCGCCTGTCCGCGCACTGAAGACAACAGGCCGGGCGACTGCAGCGCGCGCGCAAACGAAATGCTTGGTTGGGCCGGCGCCCGCGGCAGCAGGACTTCCTGGTCGCGCGCCCAGGTGCGCAGTGGTATCGCGCCGGCAGCATCCTTGACGCGCAGCAGGCCGGGCAAGGCGGCGTAGCTCGACTGGGTTGGGAGCAAGTCATGCACTGCCAGCGCCATCGCCGGATGTGTTGCCTGGCCAGCGCCGGCATGCAGGTAGATCCGGCGCACCTGTCCGTCCACGTCGATTTCGGCGTCGGCGTGTCCGAGCCGGGCCGCACTCGCGCGCAGGACGGGAGTCGGCCCACCCTCCGTGATGCCGCCATCGGGCTGTTGCACCGGCACCACGGGCAACACCACCCGTCCATGGCGCGTGATGGCGTCGGCCAGTGCCGCGTCACCGGCCGGGTCGGGTTCGGGAAACATCAGCGTCAGGCCGATTGC
Source organism: Betaproteobacteria bacterium (assembly GCA_031368125.1). Classification (GTDB taxonomy): domain Bacteria; phylum Pseudomonadota; class Gammaproteobacteria; order Burkholderiales; family Burkholderiaceae_C; genus CAISIP01. The sequence continues at coordinate 2,166 of JANLQZ010000296.1, read as the reverse complement.
CGAGGCGCCGGCTTCACGCAAGTGCTCGACCATGCGGGCGTGGATGTCGCGCGGCCATGGCCAGCGGCCCAGCGTGGCCAGGCTATCGTCGTCGATGGCGATCACCACCGCAGGCTGCGGCGCCGCCGGGCGCGTGGGAAGCATCAGGTCGTAGGCCAGCAGGTCCAGGCGCGTCAGGCCGGACGGCGCACCCCAGGCGAGCAACAACACAGCAAGAATACCCACGATCCATGGCGTTCGGCCCTGCAGTGCGCGGCCCCATCGACCTGGGCCGACGCGTCGTGCAGGGAGGTCGGGAGCGGTTGGATTCACAAGGCCAGCAAGAAAGGCAGCAGGATCAGCAGCGTTTTCCAGTACTCGGGCGGCGGCTCGGGCGGCACCGTGAAGGATTGCGCCGCGCCCCACGGGCCGACATAACCGTCGTCTCCGGTCGACTGCACCCTGATGTGGTACGTGCCGGCGACGAGGTGTTCCAGTTGGTGTTGTGGGACGGTGGGCCGCACATCCGCCAGCAATTGGCCAAAGGTGTCGTCGCCGGCGACCTGCAGCCGGTAACTGCTGACCCTGGGTTGCGCTGACCAGCGCAAGGTGACACTGCCGGCTGTGACCTGTGGCGGCTCCACACCGGGGCCGGGCAATACGCGGCGGAAAGACTGGCGGTCACCCCATGGACCCTGGCGCCCCCGTTCCGGGTCGACCGACGCAACCCGCCAACTGTGGACGCCGACTGGCAGTTCCACCTGAATCGTGGCGCCATCGGCGGGTGTGATGGTCTTCTGCAGTGGCGTTGTCCCGGTGCTGGCGTCGGCCGGCGTTATTTCGAGCCGGTAGTGCCAACCGGCATTTGCGCGGGCCCACCTGAACGTGGGTCGCTCAGACACTGTCACCGCGTCTGGTGCGGGTTCTATCAGCAGCGGCGGTTCCGGGCGGGCGTAGACCACCAGCGCGCGCTCGGCCGACAGCCCTTCGAGTCCGTTCGCGTCGATGGCACGCAGGCGCACCACATAACTGCCGTCCACAATATCCAATGCACGCGCTCGTGGGGCGGCGGCGACTTCATCCGACAGGACCAGGGAGAACCGGTCGTCGGGTGCTAACTGCGTCCGGTACCCCGCCGCACCCGCCACCGCCGGCAGCGGCCAGTCGATCGGCAGGCGCTCGAAGCGTTCCGGCAGCGCGGAGAGATCCGGCGCGGCGAGCAAAGGCGTCGGCGGGCCGGGCGCCCGCCCCACGTCGGCGAGGGTACCGAGGCCGGCACCGGTGGTGGACTGTCCGGCCGGATTGGCGACCAGCACGGCGCCCTCGAGCACTTCGGTGCGGGTCTGCGTGTCGGTCGCGCTGACACGAAACTGTGTTCCTCGCACCGCCGCGATGGCTGCGGGCGAGCGGATCTCGAAGCGCCCGGTCGGGTTGGCAACTGGTTTGACCACGTTCTCGAGCGCACCGCGCAACAGGTCGAGCTCCACCAGTGCGCCGGCGTGAATCAGCGGTTGTGCAGACCGCACCAGCCGCAACTCGGTGTCGCGGCGCACCAATACCCGGGACCCGTCTTCGAACTCCAGCGTGGCGCTCGCCTGCGGGCCGGTTCGCAGCAGCATGCCGGGCAGCAGCTCTTCGCCCGCCATGGCCGCTCGGCCCACACCGGCACCAGGAACGACGACGGCGTCGCCATGCACGGCCAACAGGCGCACACGCAAGGCGCGCAGCTTGAGCCACTCGGCCGGGATCCGCAATTGGGTACCGGGTGGCACCCGGCGGTCGTTGGCAATGCGATTGAGCAGTTTCAGCCGGACCCCGTACGACGGGTCCTTGAGGAAACGCTGGGCGATGTTCCAGGGATGGTCGCCCGCTTGCACCGTGTACAGAAAATCATCGGCGCCATTGGCGTGGCAACAAGCCGCTGCCAAGGCGCAAAGCAATAACGAGCGCAATGGCCGGCACGTCCACGCGCCAGCGCGTCGGGATGACCTGCCCAAAGTCAAAGGAATCCCCGCACCGGCAGCCCGGAACCCCGTTGCAACCAATTGGCGGGCGAATAAGCGCTGCGGGCGTCGGTAGCGTGCAGCGTATAGGCGTGGCGCGAGACTGGTGAACGATTGGCCGCGCTGTAATGCGGCAGCAGGCCATGAAACACGACCAGCGTTCCGGCGCCCACCTCGAGTGGCA
>JANLQZ010000280.1:0-1542 GCA_031368125.1 Betaproteobacteria bacterium | reverse complement strand
TTCGACAAGCAGAAGGGCGTGGTGTTGCGTCGCAATGCCGCGTACAAGGGAACGCGGCGCGGCAATTTCGACGAGATCAACGTGCGCGTGATCACCGATCCCAAGACCGCCGACCTGGCGCTGCGTGCGGGCGAAATCGATTTCGCCGTGCTGGCGCCCGCCGCGGCCGATCCGTTGCGCGGCATCAGCGGCCTCACGGTGTCGGACCAGCCGTCGATCGCCTACGTCTGGATGGGCATGAACATCGAAAAGGGCCCGCTCGCGGATATGCGCGTGCGCCAGGCGATCCGGCTCGGTGTGGACGTGGACCAGATGCTGCTGGCCGGCTACAACGGCAAGGTGCCGCGCCTGAATACGGCGTTGCCACCGCAGATCATGGGCCACTGGAAGGAGGCCCCGGTCTACAAGCGCAACGTGGCTGAAGCCAAGAGCCTGCTGGCGGCCGCCGGCGCCTCGAACCTCAAGCTCAAACTGACCATCCTGAATCAGCCCGAGTACCAGAACATGGCGCTGGTGGCGCGTGCGCTGCTGGCCGAGATCGGTGTCGCGATCGAGGTCGATTCCCAGCCCGGCGGCACCTACTGGAGTTCGGGCAAGGGCGACGTCGGCAAGAACATCGAGCTCTACATGTCGCGCTTCAATGCCAAGCACGACCCCAACTTCGTGCTGCAATGGTTCACGCCGAGCCAGATCGGCAACTGGAACTGGTCGCGCTGGAACAGCCCGGAGTTCGATGCATTGTTCAAGAGCGCCGACAGCGAAACCGATCCGGCCAAACGCCGGCAGATGGTGGTCGAGATGCAAAAGGCCATGGACAAGTCCGGCGCCTATATCTGGCTGACCAACGAGGCCAGTGCGCTGGTCCACCGCAGTTGGCTGCGACCGGCGTCCATTCCGGGCTGGGCCGACTGGCAGTACGCCGATTTCAGTGCGGCCTGACACGGTCCGCTACCTGACCAGTCGCCTGGTCACGACCGCGCTGATCGTGTTCGGCGCCATGCTGCTGCTGTTCACGCTCTCGAGCATCGTGCCGGGCGACCCGGCGTCGACGCTGCTCGGTCCGCAGGCGTCGCCCGAATATTCGAAGCGTTTCATCGCCGAAATGGGGCTGGACCAGCCGCTGCATATACGCATGTGGCGCTTCTTCAGCAATGTCGCGCGTGGCGACCTCGGCACCGATGTGGTGTCGGGCCGGTCGGTGGCCAGCATGATCGCCGCCGTCATTCCCTACACGCTGATCCTGACCTTCTCGGCGATCGCGCTGGCGGTGCTGACCGGAGTTCCGCTGGGGATATTCGCCGCCACGCACCGCGGCAGCGTGGTCGACAACCTGCTGGCTTTTGTGTCGGTCGCATTCATCGCCGTGCCCGGGTTCGTGGTCGCGATCTTCCTGCTGCTGATCTTCGCGATCTGGCTGGACTGGTTGCCGGTACTGGGAACCAGCACCAGCGGCGACCTGGCCGACGAGTTCCGCCGCATGGTCCTGCCGACTGTGGCGCTGGCACTGGGCTGGGTCGGCTTCATCGCGCGGCTGGTGCGCAC
>JANLQZ010000278.1:0-8267 GCA_031368125.1 Betaproteobacteria bacterium | reverse complement strand
TGCCAGCTACCGGCGCGGGCGCGGCGGCATGCTGGTGGACCTCAACGGCGACGGGCTGCTCGACATGCTGGTGGTCAACCGGTGGGACAAGGCGCAGCTGTGGCGCAATGTCGGCGCCGGCACGGCCGACAAGCCGCTGCCGATCGGCCAGTGGCTGCAGATTCGGCTGCGCCAGGGCGGCGGCAATCGCGACGCCGTCGGCGCGTGGGTGGAGGTGGACCTGGGCGAACGCATCATCCGCCAGGAATTGACCATCGGTGGCGGGCACGCCAGTGGCAACCTGGGCTGGATGCATTTCGGCCTGGGGCAGGCCGGCAGCGTCAAGCTGCGCGTGTTGTGGCCGTTCGGCAGCTGGGGCGGGTGGCAGAGCGTGGCCGCCAACGACTTCTACATCGTGGACCGCCAGTCGGGCGTGAGCCCGTGGCGCGCGCCATGAAGAAATGGTGTCGCGGCGCCGCGGTGCTGGTGTTGGTGTCGCTCGGCATGTCGCACGCGCCCGCGGCGCAGGCACAGTCGCCAGATGCAGCCGCAACCCGGCCGGCCGCTGCCTACAGTTCGGCGCTGGTGACCGACTGGTTCAGCCTGGCACTGCAGCTGACCCAGCAGACACCCGGATTCAGCCCGCCGGTGGCGTCGCGCGCGCTGGCCTACCTCGGGCTGGCGTTGTACGAGTCGGTGGCGCCGGGCATCCCGGGCAACACCAGCCTGGCCGGGCAACTCAACGAACTCGATTCCCTGCCCTGGGCCCAGCCCGACGAGCCGCTGCATTGGCCGACGGTGGCCAACGCGTCGCTGGCCACCATGACACGCATGATGTTCGGCAATGCCAGCGCCGAGAACAAGGCGCGCATCGACCTGCTCGAGCGCAACATGCCGCTCAAGTACGGCCAGGATTTCGACCCCGGCGCGTTGTCGCCCGACACCACCAACCGCTCCGAGACCTTCGGCAAGCTGATGGCGATGGCGATCATGACCTGGGCCCGCACCGACGGCGGCCACGAGGCCTGGGGGCCGCTGCGGCGCAACCAGCCCAACTATGTGCCGCCCAGCGGCCCCGGCCAGTGGAGCGCCACGCCACCGGCTTTTGCGCCGGCGCTGCTGCCGCGCTGGGGCGACAACCGGCCGTTCGTGCTCAAGAACACCCGCGACTGCCCGGCGCCCGCACCACCACCCTACTCGGAAGACCCGTCGTCGGCTTTTTACAAGGACGCGCAGGAGGTGTACCGCATCAGCAACCAGGCCACGCAGGAACAACGCCAGTTCGCGCTGTATTGGGCCGACGATCCGGGCAAGACCCCGACACCGGCCGGCCACTGGGTGTACATCACCAACGAGCTGCTGAAGTCGCGCAAGGCCAGCCTGGCCGAGGCCGCGCAGACCATGGCGCGGCTCAACCTCGCGATGGCCGACGCTTTCATCGCGGCCTGGGCGACCAAATACACGCTCAACGTGTTGCGGCCGGTAACCTACGTGCAACTGGTGTTCGACAGCAACTGGGTTCCGATGTTGATGGACACGCCGCCTTTTCCCGAGTACCCGTCGGGCCATTCGGTGCAATCCAGTGCCGCGGCCGCCGTGCTGGCGCAGGTCTTCGGCGCCGAAACGGCGTTCACCGACAACACCCACAACGACCGTGGCTGGGGGCCGCGCAGCTTCAGGAGCTTTCTGGCGGCGGCCGACGAAGCGGCGCGCTCCAGGCTCTACGCCGGAATCCATTTCAATTTCGGCGTCACCGGTGGCCAGGCCCAGGGACGGTGCGTGGCCGCCAAAGTGCTGGCGCTCGGGTTCCGCCGGCCCTGAAGCAGCCGGCGCGTTTTTGTGCCAGCATGGGCCCCATGAACCCGCTCAACCGCACCCTCGCCGACGGCATACGCCGGGTCGGATTCCGCAAATGGTACGAGCGCGAGTTGCTGTCGAGCCACGCCCACATGTTGCTGGCGTTCCTGTGCGTGATCGCCCTGATGGCCAGCATGGAGGCGTTCCATGGCGCCACGCCGGGCGAAAAGGTCACCGATGTGCTGCTGGTGATCGTCAGCGGGGCGATTGGGTTGTGGGCGCTGCGCCGCTACCTCTACCTGCTGATGCACGCCGAGGACGTCGCCAACCAGGCGAACTGCCCGAAGTGCACCACCTACGGCAGCCTGACGCTGGTGGAAGAAAACCGCAGCAACGGCGACGCCAGGGTGTGTTGCAAGAAATGCGCGCACCAGTGGACGATCGTGCCCTGAGGCCCGTCAACGCACCAGCGCCAGCGCGGCGTAGTCCCCCACCCGCTCACCCAGCCCCGCGCTGACCAGTTCGAAGCCATCGGTCAGTGCACCGAGCTTGCCCGCGATCTGCGCGCGCAGCCGCGGCAACAGGAAATCCCGGTGGTGCCAGAACACGCTGCCGCCCATGCTGATGCGCTGCAGGTCGAGCGTGACGACCAGGTTGTACAACGCGCGGCCCATCACGCGGCACAGCTCGTCGACCAGCACCAGCGCCGCTGGCTCGCCGGAGCGCGCGTCCGCCAGCAGGGCGGCGGCATCGGCATAACCCCGCGCCGCGAATCGCCGCGGTATCGCGTTGCCGGCGATCAGGGCCTCGACGTCGCCGATATTGCCGCAGCCACACAAGGCGTCGGTGTTGTCGCTCACGAACATGTGGCCCGCGTGCCCGGCATTGCCGTTCTTGCCGCGCAACACCTGCCCGTCCACACACAGCCCCACGCCGATGCCGGTGCTCCAGGTCACGTAGGCGCAGTGGTCCAGGCCCTGCAAGGCGCCCCAGCGGCGCTCGGCCTCGAGCGCAGCGATGCCGTCATTGGCGACCCGCACACCGGGAAACGCCGCACGCAACGGTGCCTCCAGCAGCGCGCTGCTCCAGTCGTTGGGCAGGCCGCGCGCCGGCCCGGCCAGACCGCCGCAGATGTTGGGCGCCGCCAGTTCGACACAACCGTCTCGCAGCACGAAGGGTCCGCACGAGGACACTCCGACGGCGACGATGTCGCCAGCGGCCATACCGGCGGCCGCGCAACTCTGGCCGATCAGCCGCACCACCTGCTGGCCCAACGCATCGCCGGGGCCCTCCTTGGCCGTCGGTTCCGCAATGCGGCCGCGGATGCCGTGTGTATCGGCCACACTGACGGCCACCTTGGTGCCGCCCACGTCGACACAGGCGCTCACGCCGATCAGGCCGGCGAATACCGCCGGTGGTGCGTCATGGGTTGGTGTCTGCTGGCTCATTGCGCTGGTCCAGTGCGAAAAAAAATGGCCCGGATTGACGGCCGGCAACGTACACCGGGCCGCCGCGGTGAAGGCAGCCGGCATGGCTACCCGTGTGCGATGGTCTTGTCGGTGAACAGGTAGTCCTTCATTTCCTTCGAGAAGGCCGGGTCCTTGCGGCGGATCCATTCCAGCACCATCGAGGCATGCTCCTTTTCCTCGTCGCGGTTGTGCTGCAGGATCGCCTTGAGCTCCGGGTCCTTGCAGGCGTCGGCGCGCTGGTTGTACCAGTCCACGGCCTCCAGTTCCTCCATCAGCGAGACGATGGCGCGGTGCATGTCGCGGGTTTCATGCGACAGCTCCGACACGGGTTCGTGGTATCCGACACTCGACATGGTTTTTTCCTCGTTGTTGGCAAAGCCCAACTGTAATGCCTGGGTCGACCAACGTTGGTCACTGCGGGCGCATTCCAATTCGCTGCTACGCCATGTTTGCGCAGGCGCCGACCCGGCAGGTCGCTGGTTGCTTGCGGTTCAAGCCGTTGTCAAACCCTGCCGTAGTCGTCCTGCAACCGCACGATGTCGTCCTCGCCCAGGTAGCTTCCGAACTGCACTTCGACGATCTCCACCGGTTGTGTCGTCGTGTTGGCCAGCCGGTGTATTTCACCCAGTGCGATATCGACGTGCTGGCCGACCGCCAGATCGAGCACGCGCGCGCCGACCGTGACACGCGCAACCCCCTGCACCACCACCCAATGCTCCTGCCTCTGGTGGTGTTTTTGCAGGCTGAGTTGTTGCCCCGGGTGGACCCGGATGCGTTTGACCTTGTTGCCCGGTACTTCGGACACGGTCTCGTACCAGCCCCAGGGGCGTTCGGTGCGTTCTATGGTTTCGATGCGTGTAGAGGTCATGTTGTTGTGCCCGTGCGTGAACCGGCTGGCGCCCCGTCGACCGACCCGAGCAGCTGGCGCCTGAGCAGCCGCACCACCTCATCGAGCGCCCGCGGCACCAGTTGCTCGGTCAACACCGAATGCGCGTCGACCGGATAACCGCCCTCGTTGCCCGGCGACGAGTCGATCGTGACGCCCACAAACCGGTCGCCAAGCCGCTCCCTGAGCCACGCGAACCGCTCCTGGGGCACCTTGGCGTCGTGGGAAAACCGGTACCCCAGTACACACAACGCGGGGTCGGCGTCGAGGCGCCGGCGCACGGCTTGCAGATCGGCCTCGGAGACGTCGATCGAGCGGGGCGAAAAGGCGCGCAAGGCAATACGCACCGGAATCGCCGGCTGGCTCAGCACCGGTGCGAGCACGTGCGGGTCAGTCGCCAGCGCCAGCGCGAAACCGCCCGTGAAACACATGCCGACCACACCGATGCCGGGGCCGCCGCAACGCGCATGTTCGGATTTCCCGAAGGCACGCAGCCATTCGACGACTGGAGAGGACTTGCCGGCGGCAAACAGGTTGAATTCGCGTGAAATGCACACTTTGAGCGTCGACTTCGCCAACACCGCCGGCGTCGGCACGGCCCCGGGCGTACCCACCAGCACCGGCACACTGACCCTGAATCCATGCGCAGCCAGGTGGCGGGCAAAACCGGCCACCGCCGGAGAAAAGCCGGGCAGTTCATGGCACACCAGCACGCACGGGCCGGTGGCGCCGATGCGGTACACGCGTTTCGATCGTCCCAGCTCAGTAGCCGAGGCCACTTCGAAGTCGGCCAGCGAATCCCGGGTGGACATGGCGTTGGTCGCAGGTCGGCGCATACACGATGTGCGTGCGCGGGTTGGAGGGCCAACCGGCATGCAATCCATGCTTGCATCAGCACCGGTTCGACCGCAATGCTAACCCGAAGCGCGCCCGGACGGTGCCTTCGCGCGCCGACCGGGCCGCGCTGTCAGCCCAGTTGCGCCCGGGTCCAGCGCACGATGTCGGCGGAGCCCATGGCGCCGGGCTGGCGGGCGATCTCGCGCCCACCGCGAAACAGCGCCAGTGTCGGGATGCTGCGGATGTTGAAACGCGCACCCAGGCTTTGTGCTTCTTCGGTGTTCACCTTGGCCAGCCGCACTTGCGGCTCCAGCTGTGCAGCGGCCTGCTCGAAGGCCGGCGCCATCTGGCGGCAGGGGCCGCACCACGGGGCCCAGAAATCGACCAGCACCGGTATGTCGCTGCGCCCGATGTGGCGCTCGAACGCCGCCTCGTCCAGGGCCACCGAATGCGACGTGAACAACGGCTGGTGGCACTTGCCGCAATCGGGTTCGTTGTCGAGGTCGTCACCGGCCACGCGGTTGGTGGTGTGGCAGTGGGGACAAACGATGTGGTTCAGAGCGGTCATGGTGTGCCTGTTGCGATAAATGTGGTTGCGGCCTGCGCGTCGAGCGCACCGTTCCTGCAGGATGGGGCCGTCGCCCGCCGCTTCAAGGGCACCGTCTTGCGCCAGCGCAAGCTTAGGTGACGCGATCCAGCATGGCGCTGAGCAGCAGCAGCACCAGCACCGCCGCCAGCACCGCCGGCATGATCGCCGCCAGGCCCCACTGCGCTCCGATCAGGCCCAGGCTCGCGGGGCCGACCGCCCCGCCCAAATAGGCGAAGGCCACCTGCCGCCCCACCACCTTGCGCGCGGTATCGGCGTCGAAACGCCGCACGGTTTCATGCATCAACGACGGATAGACCGGTGCGCAACCGAGCCCGAGCAACAGCAGCCCGGCCAGCGACAGCGGCGCCGGCATGCCGTCCAGCGAAAAAAGCAGTGCGCCGGTGCCGGCCGTCACAAGCCCGATGCGGACCAGCTGGCGGTTCCCCACGCGCCGGGCAACCAGGCCGAGCGCGAAGCGGCCCACCATGATGGCGCCAAAGAAACACGACACCCACAGGCCCGCAGCGGGCGCGCCCATGTGGCGGCCGTCCACCAGGATGCTGGCGGCCCACAGGCCGGTGCCCACCTCGACGGTGGCGTACACGAGGTACAGCGCCGCCGCAAGCCACGGCGCCCAGGGTGGGGATAACCTGACATCAGGGGTGCGCGGCCCGCTTGGTGCGGCGCGCCCGGGGACCGGCCGTTCCTGCGTCCACAGCCGCAGTGTCAGCAGGAACAGACATGCCAACGCGAGCTGGATCGCCGCGATGTTGCGGTAACCCGCCTGCCAGCCGATCGTTCCGGCCAGCGCCGAGCCCATGATGAATGGGCCAATGGTGGCGCCGATGCCCCAGCAACCATGCAGCCAGTTCATGTGGCGCGAGGAATAGTGTTCGGCGACGAAATGGTTGAGCCCGGCGTCGACCGAGCCGGCGCCCAGTCCCAACGGAACCGCCAGCACCATCAGCCAGGCAAAAGACGGGGCGAGTGCATAACCGAGCAGCGCAAAACCGGTCAGGAAACCGCTCAGCATCACGACCGGCCCGGTGCCCAGTCGCCTGAGCACGACACCGCTGGCAAAACCCGAAGCCGCCGAACAGGCGGTCAGGATCAGGGTCAACAGGCCCGCCGCCTGCAGCGGCTGACCCAGGCCCAGGCGCATCGACGGCCATGCAACACCCAGCACACTGTCGGGCAAGCCCAGGCTGATGAAGGCAAGGTAGACGACGGCCAGCAGTGTCGCGTGGATCATGCCGCGCCCACGCTGGAGGGGCCTGCCAGGCAGCTAGACAAGCTTGACCACCAGGCTGGCCAGGGCGCTGAGCACCAGCGTGGTGGTGATGGGCAGGAACCATTCCCGGCCAAACAGCCTGAAGCGGAAGTCGCCCGGCAGCTTCCCAAAGCCGAGTTTTCCCAGCAGTGGCGAGAACCAGCTGATCAACATCAGGGCCAGGAAGATGACGATGATCCAGCGAAACATGCTCAGAGCCGGTGGGTGCGGTCACCCTCGGAGAAGCCGATCGCCTCCCAGGGCGCTCCCTTGCAAAAGCCGATGACCTTGAACAGTTCGCCCATTTCATGCTCCATGAGCAGTTTTTGCGCCATCGCGCGTTGTTGCAGCGAGGCATTTTCCAGCAGCGACAACAGCCCGCAATTGATCAGGAAGCGCGCCTGGCTGGTGTAACCTAGCACACCGAAGCCGCTGCTCCCACCCGGAGCGACAGGCATGGGGGGATGTTGTGCCGCCAGGGCCAGCGCGGTGAAGTTGACATGGGCCGTGATGTCCTTCTGCCCCACGTCGACCAGCGGGTCGGTATCCATGCGATGGGCCCGGTGGCACATGACCGTGCCCATGGCGCGTTGCCCATGGTAGTACTCGCGTTCGGGGAATCCGTAATCGAGAAAGAAGGCCGCACCCTGCAGCAGCCGGTCGGCCAGCGTCGACACAAAGGCCTGTGCATGGGGATGGATCTCGGTCAGGTAATCGTGCTCGCCGACCACGTCGATCGGCGGGCGCATCCCGGTGGGGCGGTCCTGCCACACGAATTGCGCGCCGGCGCCCACGACCACGCCGCGCTCGTGCCACACACCGCCGCGGCGGGCGAGCAGCTGCACCGGCATGGCATCGAGCACTTCGTTGCCCACCACCACGGCGCGAAAACCCGTGGGCAGGGCATCGACCCAACGCACCCGGCTGCCGTAGGGCTTGAGCAGCTCGCGCTGGCGCTGCTGCAAGGAGCCGGACAAATCCACGATCGTGTAGCCATCCACGCGCTCACCCAGCGCCTGCAGCAGCTGGGCCGCCAGCACGCCCGTGCCGGCGCCGAATTCCCACACCTCGCGCGTGCCGGTCACTTCCAGCGCCTGCGCCACCTGGGTCGCCAGCGCGGCCCCGAAATACGGCGTGATCTCGGGTGCCGTCACGAAGTCGCTGCCCCGGCCGGACTGGCCGGCGGGCAGGAGGCCGAACTTGGTGCCTGCACTGGCGTAATACCCCAGGCCCGGCTCGTACAAGGCAAGCTCCATGAAGCGATCGAAGCCGACCCACCCACCGGCGTCCCCGATGACTTGGGTCATTCGGGAATGCAGGGCGGTCGTTAAACTCCAAGGTGTTGCCATCACAGCCTGGATTGTCCCCGAATGACCACCCCCGCCCGCGTCGTGCTCGTCACCGGTTCTGCCAAACGGCTGGGCCGCGAGATCGCGCTGG
>JANLQZ010000276.1:0-1608 GCA_031368125.1 Betaproteobacteria bacterium | reverse complement strand
GTGAAATACCACACCGGGGCGATGTGCAACGGAGTCTTGAATGGATCCGCCGGGATGAAATTGTTGTATTCGAGAAAATAGCCGCCGAACTCCGGTGCGAAGAAGACGATCGCGCTGAACACCATCAAGAACATGCTGACGGCAAAGATGTCGTGCACTGTGTAATACGGATGGAACGGAATCCCGTCCAGCGGATGGCCGTCCTTGCCCTTCGTGGCCTTGATCTCGATGCCGTCCGGATTGTTCGAGCCGACTTCATGCAACGCGATGATGTGGGCCGCCACCAGGCCGAGCAATACCAGCGGAACGGCGATGACGTGGAAACTGAAGAAGCGGTTCAGCGTGGCGTCACCCACCACATAGTCGCCGCGGATCAACAGCGCCAGGTCGGGTCCGATGAACGGGAAGGCGGCGAACAGATTCACGATCACCTGCGCGCCCCAATAACTCATTTGACCCCACGGCAGCAGGTAACCCATGAAGGCTTCGGCCATCAGGCACAGGAAGATCGCACAGCCAAAGACCCATATCAATTCGCGCGGCTTGCGGTAACTGCCATAAATCAGGCCACGAAACATGTGCAGATATACAACGACAAAAAACGCCGATGCACCCGTGGAATGCATATAACGCACCAGCCAGCCCCATGGCACGTCGCGCATGATGTATTCGACCGAGCCAAACGCCAGCGCCGCATCCGGCTTGTAGTGCATGGTCAGGAAGATCCCGGTCACGATCTGAATCACCAGCACGAGCATCGCAAGCGAGCCGAAGATGTACCAGAAGTTGAAATTCTTCGGTGCGTAGTATTCGCCCATGTGCTCGTTGTAGAGCTTGCTCAGCGGGAAACGGTTGTCGACCCAGTTCAACAGCTTTTGGGCGGCTGGTGCGTTGGGGGAGATTTCTTTCATTTCAGCCACGATGTGCTCCGGTACTACATGTCGACATGGGTTCTGGCCTTCTTGTCTTCGCCAATCAGCAACCGGCTATCCGACAAATACATGTGCGGCGGAACTTCAAGGTTGTCGGGAGCCGGCTTGTTCTTGAACACCCGGCCAGCCAGATCGAAGGTCGAGCCATGGCAAGGGCAGAAGAAGCCGCCTTGCCAGTCATCTGGCAGCGAAGCCTGCGGGCCCTTCTCGAATCTGTCTGAGGGCGAGCATCCCAAATGGGTGCAAATGCCGACCACCACAAGCAATTCGGGTTTGATCGAGCGCGCCTCGTTGAGCGCATATTCCGGTGTCAGTTCTCCTGGCTTGCGCTGCGATTTGGGGTCGGCCAGTTGCGGGTCCAGGGTCTTCAGCGCAGCAAGCTGTTCGGGCGTACGACGGACAATCCATACCGGCTTGCCGCGCCATTCCACTGTCATCTTCTCGCCCTGCTTGAGCGCGGAGACATCCGCCTCGACCGCCGCCCCAGCGGCCTTGGCACGTTCCGAAGGCTGGAAGCTACTGATGAACGGCACAGCTGTGAACGCGCCGCCCACCGCGCCGGCACAACCGGACGCTATCAACCACGTCCTTTTGCTGCTGTCGACCTGGGTGTCACTCATGGGAATCCTCAATGAAATCATCGCTAACAGAGTCAGCCGGCGATTGTAGCTGACGG
>JANLQZ010000267.1:0-2595 GCA_031368125.1 Betaproteobacteria bacterium | reverse complement strand
GCGGCTTCGGCACCTTTGCCGGTTTCGGCGCCATCCACCCGCCGATCTGCTACGCCAAGCTGGCCAGCATGGCCGAGGGCGCCGAGATGGCCAGCAAGGAGCTCTGGCCATGATGACGCAGCCCGACCACCAGCGCCCGCTGGACACACGCCTGCCGGAGATGCTGCGCAGCGGCCAGCGCCTGCGCGGCATCTTCAACGGTATCCCGTCGCCGGCGATCGTCGAGATGTGCGCCTACGCTGGTTTCGACTTTCTGGTGATCGACAACGAACACGGGAGCGCCAGCATCGAGACCACCGAGCACATGCTGCGCGCCGCGCGCGCCAGCAACCTGCCCGCGCTGGTGCGCTGCCTGGAGCACGACATCGCCCGCACGCTCGATATCGGGGCTGGCGGGGTGCAGATTCCGATGGTCGACACGGCCGCACAGGCGCAGTCGCTGGTCGAACGCATCAAGTACCCGCTGCCGCCCGGCGCAAAAGGCATCAGCGGCAAACGCGGCAGTGCGTTCTCGTCGCGGGCGGCGGGTTATGGTGCCTTTGGCGGGCCGGCGCACACGCAGCGCAGCAATGACGGCATCGCACTCGTGATGATGGTCGAAACCCCCGAGGGTGTTGCCAATGCAGCGGCGATCGCGGCGGTCGACGGCGTGGACGCCGTGTTTATCGGCCCGAACGACCTGGCGCACGCCATGGGTTTCGAGAACCGCTGGAACGAGCCACCGGTGCAGGCCGCGATCGAACGCACGCTCAAGGCCGTGGCCGACGCCGGCAAATGCCCGGGCATCCTGGCGCTGACCCGCGAGGACGAGGACCGCTACGTCGCCTGGGGCGCGCGTTACTTCGCCACCGTCAGCACTGGCATCATCACCAAGGCGCTGCGGGACGCCGCGCAGGGTGGGCGGGCCCAGCTGAACTACTGAGGCCGATTCGCGGCCGCTTGCAGGCAAACGGAGGCCGCTTTCGGCCGTTCGCGGGCGTTCGACTCGCGCGGACTGCGGTGCTGCGCAGCACGGGCGCCATGCTGCGCACGCCGTGCGCATGGGCCGTGATGTTGCCGCATGCGATGGGCCTCGTGGTGCCAGCCCATCCCCCAATTGGGTGGTGCGCGAGTGGCCCTTGCAGCGCCATATTGCGCCACCCAGCCCACACTGGCGCTGCCCATGCCAGTTGCCGCCGCCCGCACGCCGGCGAAACCGCACCCGCATACGGGGGGCCCCCCCACTGCCATGTCGCGGGGCAAGCCCAAACGCTACAACCCCCGCCATCGCGAGCCCCAGCGTGAAGTCCGATGCACCTTGCGCAGCGCGCAGCGAGTTTTCAGGCGCTCCGGTTACTGCTTTGCCGGCAACAGGCGCTGCACCAATGGATGCAGCACCTTCTTCTCGGTACCCATGGCATAGAAATGCTCCTCGACGCCACCGCATGGCCCAAGGCGCTTGACGTCGTACCGGGACGTCAGCTTGTCGTCAATCAGTTCCGCCATCGGAAACGCGCCCATGCCACTCGCGCCGAAGGTCGCCATCAACGCACTGTCCTCGAACTCACCGACGACGTGTGGCTTTATGCCCTGGCGCTCAAACCATTGATCGAGGCGTGCCCGCACCGCCGCATGTTTGGTCGGCAGCAGCAACGGGATGTTGGCGAGGGACTGCGGAAAGCCGCGCCGAGCCGCCGCGTGCAAAGGCACCGGTGCATACCAGGCGAGCGCCGATGAACCAAGCGGATGGCTGTAGACCTTGAGATTCGGATTCGGTGGCGCGGGACGGTCCGCAAGCACCACATCGAGCCGGTGCAGCGCCAGGTCGGCGATCAGATCCCCGAACTCGTCTTCGTGGCACAGCAGGCGCAGGTTCGGCTCCTGGAGCACGGGTTGCAACAGGCGACGAACCGCCAGTTTGGGCAGGCCGTCCGATATCCCGACTGCCAGGCGCACCCCGGGCGAACTGCCCGCATCGCGCACCACGAACGGCAGTTGCTCACCAAGCTGAAAGATCTGGTCCGCCTGGCGCATCGCCGCCACTCCGGCTTCGGTCAATACGAGCCCGCGTCCGGCCGGCTTCAGCAGGGCGTACCCCAGCGCGCGCTCGAGTTCGCGCACTTGTGCGCTGACGGTCTGCACCGCCATGCCCAGGCGCGCAGCGCCCCGGGCGATGCCGCCCTCATTCGCCACAACCCAGAAGTAGTACAGATGCCGGTAGCTGAAGTTCAGGCTCATGGTCAGGTTTTTGCGAACAAAGAATTCGTTATTGTCTGCTTTTTCAAAGAGGCATCCCGCTTTATTCTCGCGCCATGTTCAACCAATGGAGACCTGCCATGCACGTAGTGTTCGAGTCCAACGACCCCGAAGGCGCCGAGTTGCGCGAAGTGGCGGTCAGCCGCCTGCGCTTCGTCACGCGCCGCCTTGGCTGGCTGGTACCGCGCGCAACGGTGCACCTGAGCGATGTCAACGGACCGCGCGGTGGCGTGGACAAGCGTTGCCAGGTGGAGATCAGGACCAGCAACAACGGCCACGTGGTGATCACAGCGATGGCCCGCGACTGGCGCGGCGCGCTCGACAGTGCGCTGGCGCGTGCCGCCCACGCGCTGGTGCGCA
>JANLQZ010000261.1:0-3681 GCA_031368125.1 Betaproteobacteria bacterium | reverse complement strand
GACATTTCCGGCCTGGGCGTTGCGGCACGGACCCATGCGGGCTTGGGCCGCGCCTTCCAGCTGACCAATCTGTTCCCGAACCTGAGCGTGCTGGAGAACGTGCGTCTGGCCGTGCAGGCCACGCGGCCCGGTCGGCACCGGCACGGCCTGAACCTGTGGAGCGTCTGGAGCGACCACGAGGACCTGACCCGGCGTGCCCACGGGATCCTGGCCGATGTGGCGATGCAGGACAAGCAACACGCCACCGTGGCCAGCCTGCCGCATGGCGACCAGCGCAAGCTCGAAGTCGCGCTGCTGATGGCGCTGGAGGCGAGCGTGTTCATGTTCGACGAGCCCACGGCCGGCATGAGCGTGGACGAGGCACCGGTGATCCTGAACCTGATCCGCGCGCTCAAGAAGGACAAGAGCAAGACCATCCTGCTGGTGGAGCACAAGATGGACGTGGTGCGGGAACTGGCCGACCGCATCATCGTGCTGCACAACGGCACGCTGGTGGCCGACGGCGACCCGGCGACTGTCATTGCGTCGAAGGTGGTCCAGGAGGCGTACCTGGGGGTGAGCCCCCAGGACGCCTCTGCGCAAGATGTGGCTCCGCCCCAACCCGGCCTGCCGCCTCGAGCGGGAAGGAGCGCGGCGCCATGAGCGTGAACCTGCTGACGCTTCAGGGTGTGCACACCCATATCGGTGCCTACCACATCCTGCATGGCGTGGACCTGGTGGTGCCGCGCGGGCAGATCAGCCTCCTGCTCGGGCGCAATGGCGCCGGCAAGACCACGACGCTGCGCACCATCATGGGTTTGTGGCGCGCCTCCAGCGGAACACTGCATTTCGACGGGCGCGACATCACGGCACTTTCGACACCGCAGATCGCGCGCCTCGACATCGCCTACGTGCCCGAAAACATGGGCATCTTTTCCGACCTCACGGTGCAGGAGAACATGTTGCTGGCGGCACGTGGCGCCGCGCGCGCGAACCAGATGGACCAGGCGCGCCTGCAATGGATCTTCTCGCTGTTCCCGGCGGTCGAGCAGTTCTGGAACCATCCCGCCGGCAAGTTGTCGGGCGGGCAGAAACAGATGCTCGCCGTGGCGCGCGCCATCGTGGAGCCGCGCGAACTGCTGATCGTCGATGAACCGAGCAAGGGCCTGGCCCCGGCCATCATCAACAACATGATCGACGCCTTTGCGCAACTCAAATCCAGCGGGGTCACGATCCTGCTGGTCGAACAGAACATGAACTTCGCGCAGCGCCTGGGCGACAGCGTGGCGGTGATGGACAACGGGCGCGTGGTGCACGCCGGCAACATGCGGGAACTGTCGGCCGATGCGGCGCTGCAGCGGTCCTTGCTGGGGTTGGCGTTATGAACCGGACTGACTTCGACTGGAAGCCGATCGCGCTGGTGCCCTTGCTGGCGCTGATCGTGTTCCCGCTCATCGGCTCGCCTTCGACCTGGCTGACGCTGACCGTGGCCGGCCTGGCCATGGGCCTGATCATCTTCGTCATTGCATCGGGCCTGACGCTGGTATTCGGCCTGATGGACGTGCTGAACTTCGGTCACGGCGTGTTCATCGCGCTGGGCGCCTTTGTCGCCACGAGCGTGCTCGGTGGCATGGCCGACTGGACCGGCTCGGCCGACCTGTGGCGCAACCTGGTGGCGGTGGTGCTGGCGATGGTGATCGCGATGGGCGTCGCCGGCGACGTCGGCCTGGCGTTCGAGCGCTTCATCGTGCGGCCGGTGTACGGCCAGCACCTCAAGCAGATCCTGATCACGATGGGCGGCATGATCATCGGCGAGGAACTGATCAAGGTCATCTGGGGGCCGCAGCAGATCGCCCTGCCATTGCCCGATGCCATGCGCGGCTCGCTGCTGGTCGGTGATGCCGCGATCGAGCGCTACCGCCTGATCGCGATGGTCGTGGGGCTGGCCGTCTTCGCGGCGCTGGCCTGGACGCTCAGCCGTACCAAGATCGGCCTGTTGATCCGTGCCGGCGTGCAGGACCGCGAAATGGTCGAGGCGCTGGGTTACCGCATCCGGCGCCTGTTCGTCGGCATCTTCGTGATGGGCAGTGCGCTCGCGGGCCTGGGCGGCGTCATGTGGGGTCTGTACCAGCAGACCGTCATTCCGCAAATGGGCGCACAGGTCAACATCCTGATCTTCATCGTCATCATCATCGGCGGCCTGGGTTCCACCACCGGCGCGCTGATCGGCGCGTTGCTGGTGGGGCTGATGGCCAACTACACCGGATTCCTGGTTCCCAGGGCCGCGGTGTTCTCCAACATTGCCTTGATGGCGGCGGTGCTGCTGTGGCGCCCGCAGGGCGTGTACCCGGTGGCGAATCGCTAGCACCATGCGCCGCCACGCCCACCACCGCATCGCTTCGCCGCCCGCCGAAGGGCTGGCCGCGCTTGGGGCGGGCCGTCGGACTGCCACCCGCCATGCTGAACCGCACGTTCTCCATCCTTGGACCGGCCCAGGACGATCGGGGGGCCGCATGTTGAGTCGTCTGCTTTCGATCCTTCGACTGCCTCAGGACGATCGGGGTGTCGCATGTTGAGTCGGATTCTCTCGAACGACTATCCGCGCAGCCGCGTGCTGGCGGTTGTGCTGGTGGCCTTGTTGCTCGCACTGGCGTTCACGCCCTTCATCTTTCCCGGCGTCAAGGCGACCAGCGTGGCGGCCAAGGTGCTGGTGTTCGTGGTGCTGGTAGGCAGCTTCGACCTGCTGCTGGGCTACACCGGCATCGTGAGTTTCGCGCACACCATGTTCTTCGGCATCGGTGCCTATGGCATCGCCATCGCCACCACGCGTCTGGGCCCGACCTGGGAGGCGCTGCTCGCGGGCCTGTTGGGCGGCCTGGTGGTGTCGTTCGTGCTGGCGCTGGTGATCGGGCTGTTCTCGCTGCGCGTGCGGGCCATCTTCTTCGCCATGATCACACTGGCCGTGGCCTCGGCGTTCCTCACGCTGGCATCGCAGCTGTCCGAACTCACCGGGGGCGAGGACGGGCTGACGTTCAAGGTGCCCGAGATCCTGTCGCCGAGCTTCAAGTTCATCGATGAACCGGTTCTGGGCGTGATGGTGGATGGACGCTTGTTGTGTTACTACCTGCTGTTCGTGCTGGCGCTGGTGCTGCTGCTGACCTTGCTGCGCATCGTCAACTCGCCTTTCGGGCGCGTGCTGCAGGCGATACGCGAGAACGAGTTCCGGGCCGAAGCCATCGGCTACCGGGTGGTGGTCTACCGCACCATCTCCAGCATCCTGTCGGCGCTGTTTGCCTGCATGGCCGGCGCCATGCTGGCGCTCTGGCTGCGCTACAACGGGCCCGACACCTCGCTCTCGTTCGAAATCATGATGGACGTATTGCTGATCGTCGTTATCGGGGGCATGGGCACCATGTACGGGGCCGCCATCGGCGCGGCGCTGTTCATGGTGGCGCAGAGCTATCTGCAGGACCTGTTGCGCCTCGGCAGCGAGGCCACCAGCGCTGTGCCCTGGCTCTCCGCGCTGTTGTCGCCGGACCGCTGGTTGTTGTGGCTGGGGGTGTTGTTCGTGTTGTCGGTGTACTACTTTCCAACCGGCGTCGTCGGGCGCCTGCGCATCAGTGCCGGCGCCGCCTCCAGCAAGGGAAACCAGCGATGAGCGCCGCCGGGCCGTTCCCAAGGGCGAATTCCGCAATGCGCAGC